>JAJOKA010000118.1 GCA_021206555.1 Candidatus Cloacimonadota bacterium
CTGCATGATCCGGTCTGTGATCACGGGATTCTTGGAGACGTTGTGATCATGCTCCAAAAGATAGTCCACAGCAAAATTGAAGAAGACGTTTTTGCGGCGCAGTTCAGCGGAAAAGAGAGTGAGGAAGTCATTGGCCACTTCGATGTCGGGGGTGATCCCGCCACCACCGTAAACCTCGCGATTGCGAGAGGTAAAATAGACCTTGTTGTGGTTTTCTTCGTCTTCCTTGTTTAGTTCATCGGTGCTTACTTCCACGCCTTTGAGACGTTTGTCATTGCTCATTTTGTGGATGCAGCGACCGCTTTTAATGTAGTAGTAAGAGGTGGTGATCTTGATGCCATTACCGTTGGAAAGCGGCAAGAGCTGTTGCACGCTGCCTTTGCCGAAGGTGGGTTTGCCACCACCAGGCCTTTTATCCCCAATCCTGCAGACTACCCGCAAAGATCTCGGAAGCAGAGGCAGAAGCTTCATTCACCAGCACGACGATGGGGTATTCACGGGGCTTGGTGTTATAGCGAGTGTAAAGGGCATCCTGACGGGTGCGGCCTCTGGTTTCCACCACCAACTTGTTGCCACCAATAAATTCGTTCACCGTATCCACCGCTTGATCCAGTAAACCGCCGGGGTTGAAGCGCAGATCCACGATGAGGCCTGTAATGTTCTCTGATTCCAGGTTTTGCAAAGCTTCGCGGAGTTCGGTTGTGGTGTTTTCATTGAACTGCGTAATCCGGATGTAGCCAACGCCATTGTCCATTTTGAAGCTATAGGGCACACTGCGGATTTTGATGACTTCTCGCACGATGGTAAAATCCAGAGGTTCTTCGATGCCGGGACGCGCGATGGTGATGATCACTGTGCTGCCCACGTCTCCGCGCATGCGCTTGATGGATTCATCGGTGGTGAAACCGACGATGCTTTCGCCATTCACTTTGATGATTTTATCGCCGGCAGTGATGCCCATCCTGAAAGCGGGAGTGCCTTCGATGGGGGAGACCACGGTGACGTAATCCCCGATCTTATCGATCTGGATTCCCAAACCACCGAATGAGCCTTTGGTGCTGGTGGTGAAATCCTTGAATTCGTCAGCGGTAAAATAGTTTGTATGCGGATCCGTGGAGCCCAGCATGCCTTTGATGGCAGCTTCGATGAGCTCTTCATCGGAGAGTTCCGTGACATAATTCTGCCGGAGTTTCATCAGCACTTCACTGAAGAGCTGGAGCTGGTTATATACGTTTCCCGAGCTCGGTCTGGCTTGGGCATAAGCACTGGTGGCAATCAATAGCAGGGTGGCGGTAAGAATCCACACTCCCGCTATCGTGATAAGAGCTGTGCGTTGTTTTGGCATCATGCTATGTATCTCCTAACAGAATTTCAAAGCCCGAAGAATCTGATTGTGTAACTCCTCCGGAGCTTGTGATCCATCTAAGACCAGATATCTGGAAGCCTGTTTTTTGGCAATAAATAAAAACTGCTGCCGCACTTTTTCGTGAAAAGAGATGTCTTCCTGCTCCAAACGATCCAGGCTGCGCGCTGTGATTCTGGCCAGGCCTTGTTCCACCGGAAGATCAAGCAGATGGTGAGTTCGGGCACTGTATCAATGTGGCATAACGAGTTAGCGTGTCGATGATATCGGTATCCAGCTCCCTTGCCGCGCCCTGATAGGCATAGGTGCTGTCATAATAGCGATCGCAAATCACGATTTTTCCGGCCTTCAAAGCGGGCAGGATCAGTTCTCCGGTATGTTGCACCCGTGAGGCATTATAGAGCAAGAGCTCTGTTTCAGGCAGCATTTCGGAGCAGGCAGGATCCAGCAGGATTTTGCGGATGGCTTCGGCTATGGGCGTGCCTCCGGGTTCGCGAGTGCTAAGATATGGAATATTACGCGATTCCAGGTATTTAACCAGGAGTTTTACCTGAGTGCTCTTTCCACTGCCTTCTATGCCTTCGAATGTGATGAATTTGCCTGGCATCAAGCCTCCTTACAGGATCGTATCGTGTTGATAGTGCAGATCATCCCGGCTGGGATTGTCGATCAAAAAGTGGGCTCCACGACTCTCTTTGCGGGATAGCGCGCTGCGGATCACGGCAATAGCAATCACTGCCATGTTTCTGGTCTCCACCACTTCCTGGCGCACCATGTTGTGCTGATAAAAGTTATTGATCTCGTTATAGATGTTTTCCATGCGGGAAAGCGCGTATTTGAGCAGACGGCGAGAACGGCGAATGCCCACGTAGCCTTGCATGATGGTGCCGATGATCTCGCGGTTGTGACTGATCACCACCCATTCATTCTCGTTAAAATCTCCCATCAAGCGCCAGGAGGGGATTTTTGGGAAGCTCACATCTTCATCCATGGAGGGGTGATTGGCAGCATTATAGGCTACTACAAGGGCTTCCAGCAGCGAGTTTGAAGCCAGACGGTTAGCGCCGTGCAAGCCGGTGCAGGCCACTTCTCCGGCAGAGTAAAGATTGCGGATATCGGTGAGGCCATCAATGGTGGAGATTACTCCACCGCAGAAATAATGCGCTGCAGGAGCTACCGGAATGGGTTCCACGGTAAAATCAATCCCGCGTTCCTGCAAGCGGCTATCGATATAGGGGAAGTGTTTCTTCAATTGCTCTTTGGGCACTTTCGTGGCGTCCAGCCAGCAAAACTTCTCACCTCTGCGTTTGAGTTCACTGTCGATGGCACGAGAGACGATGTCACGGGGAGCAAGATTAGCTTTGGGATGGTAGTTTTCCATGAAAGTGCTGCCATCGCTGAGTCTGAGCTGAGCTCCTTCACCGCGCAAAGCTTCGGTAATGAGAAAAGTATCTCCCTCCGCGCTCCAAAAGGCAGTGGGATGAAACTGTACGAATTCCATATTGGCCAATCTGGCACCGGCCAATCTGGCCATGGCCATGCCATCTCCAGTAGCAATCTCCGGATTGGTGTTGTGACTATAGATTTGGGCTGCTCCACCGGTGGCAAGCATGGTCTTACGGGCTTTGAAGATGTCCACCTGGTTGGAGGTGGAATCCAGTACATAAGCTCCCCAGCAGGATACGCCGGGAATGAAGCCATCATCGTTTGCCACATGGTGCTGAGTAATCAGGTCAATGGCGATGCGGTGTTCAAAGATATCGATGTTATGTTCCAGACGGCACTTTTTGATCAGCGCGTCCAGGATCTGGTGACCGGTGCTGTCTGCCGCGTAGGCCACGCGGCGATGGGTGTGTCCACCCTCCATGGAGAGCGAAAGATTTTCCAGCCTGCGGTCATAGGTGTCATCTCTGCGAGTAAAATCCGTGCCCAGATCTATCAGGTATTGGATCAAGGCCGGGCCTTGTTCGATAATCTGACGGATTACCTGTTTTTTTGCCCAGTCGGCTCCCGCGCTATAAGTATCTTCGATGTGCTCGGAAAAGGAATCCTGCGAGTCCAATACCGCGGCGATGCCACCCTGGGCATATTCGGTGTTGCAATCATTCATTGCGCGTTTGGTGACGATGGCCACTCTGCCTTTAGCTGCTGCTTGCAGGGCAAACACCAGGCCGGCAATGCCGCTGCCTAGCACCAGATAGTCATATTCATAAGTCATTTTGCTCTTCCGCTGCTCCGTCAGGAATCTGCATGCCCATCACGATGGCATCTTCCGGTGGCTGATGGTAGTAGTTTTTGCGAAAACCCAGGGTTTGAAAGCCCATCTTGTGGTATAGGGCGATCGCTTTTTCATTTGATCTTCTCACGTCCAGATAGAAGTAGCGAATTCCCTGATCTATAAGGATTTGCATGCTTCGCTTCAGAAGGTAGCTGCCATAGCTGCTGCGCTGATGGATGGGGTCAATGGCAAAATTGATGATCACCGCTTCGTCGGTGGCAGCATGGTAGAATATATATCCTGCCACGCTGCCATCAAGCTCAAGCAGCCAGGAGTTCTGACAGAGGAAGTCTGTGAAAGCTTCTTTGGGCCAGGGGTCTTCAAAGGCGCGCTTTTCGATCTCGCAAATGGCAGCAAAATCTGCCTCAAACACCGGCCTCATCACCAGCTTCATTTTTGTTTACATCTTTTCCGGTGCGGAGATTCCCATCAGATCAAAGACTATTGCCATGACGGTCTTGGTGCTTTCCAAGAGCATCAGTCTGGCATGAGAAAGCTCTTTAGATTTCGCGCTCACGATCTGGTATTTCGCGTAGTAGCGATGAATCATCGCGGAAAGCTCTTCCAGATATGTAGCCAGACGGTGGGGCTCGCGGTGAAGAGCGATCAGCGTGAGCAATTCAGGCAGGTCTGCAAGCTTCTGAATGATGGCCAGTTCCTCAGCTTTGCTCAGTTTCTGGATCAGTTCTTTCTTGAAGTGCTTGGGCCAGAGCTTGTCCTTGCGGGCTTTCTTGATGATGCTGCAGATTCTGGCATGGGCATATTGGCAGTAGTAAACTGGGTTTTCATTGTTCTGCTGCATGGCCAGTTCCAGATCAAAGTTCAGATGCGCGTTGGCCTTTCTGGCGATGAGAAATAGCGCGCGGAGTCTTTGCCCACCACGTTGATCAGGTCATCCATAGTGACGATCTTGCCGGCCCGCTTGCTCATCTTCACGCGCTCACCGCTTTCAAAGAGGTTCACTTGTTGCAAAAAGATGATCTCCAGCATGCCTTCATCATAGCCCATGGCCGTGAAGGCAGCTTTGATGCGGGGCACATAGCCATGATGATCGGGGCCGAAGACGTCGATCAGGGTGGTGAAACCACGTTGGATCTTGGTGAGATGATAAGCCAGATCCGGCACGAAATAGGTGATGGAACCGTCAGATTTCATCAGCACGCGATCTTTGTCGTCACCATACTTAGTGGAGGCAAACCAGATGGCGTCGTCTTTTTCATAGGTGCAATCCGCTTCGGTGAGGTAGGAGAGCACTTCTTCCACCACGCCTTCGGCGCGCAGAGTCTTTTCTGACACCCAGCCGTCGAAGACCACGTCAAAGCGTTCCAGGGAACTGCGCTGCATTTCCAGAAGCTCAGACAGGCAAAATCCTTCAAGCGTTCGATGCGATCCTTTTCGGTCATCATGAATACGCGGATGCCTTCCGTGGCATTCAGCTTTTGAGCCAGATGCTTCACGTATTCACCATGATAGGCTTCGTAAGGGAATTCGCCGATGTTGTCGCCCTGCAGTTCGCGCAAGCGCAATTCCAGCGATTCCGCCAGGATGTCCACCTGGTTTCCGGCATCGTTGATATAGAACTCTCTGGCCGGAGCGTAGCCCACGCGTTTCATCACTCGATACAAGGTGTCTCCAAAAGCGGCGGCTCTTGCGCTTACGATGTTTAATGGCCCGGTGGGATTGGCTGACACAAACTCCAGCAACACCTTTTCTTCCTTGCCATAGTCCTGGATGCCATAGTCCATGCCCAAGTTGCGGATATCCCAAAAAGATTCTCTGAAAAAACGCGGATGATAGGGTGAAATTGATGAATCCGGGTCCGGCGATATCCACCTTCTTATAGTCCTTGTTCTTCTTCAATTCTTTGAGCAGGGCTTCGGCCAGAGCTTTCGGAGCGGTCTTATTTTCCTTGGCCAGGATCATGGCGCAATTGGTAGAATAATCTCCATGCTCGGTATTATTCGGAATCTCCACGCTGAAGTCTTTCTCATGAGAGATGCCAAGCTTATCCAGGCTCTGGGTGATATGAGCGTGCAATATCTCCTTGATCATTGCTTGTCCTCATCGGGATTTCTGGTTTTCACTTTTTCGAACAACTCGTCGATCTTGTAATGATCGCGCGTATGGGGCAGGAAGATGTGCACCACCACATCTCCGAGATCAATCAGTATCCATTGAGCGCTTTCCACGCCCTCTTTGCTCAATACACCCAGTTTGTGTTCTTTGGCCATGTCAATGAGGTGGTTCGCGATCGCTTTATTATGCAAATCCGCGTTACCTTCACAGACCACTATTACATCAGTATAATCGGTTTTACCCTGCACTTCGTAGGTGCGGATATTCTCTGCCTTCTTTTCGGTGAGCCATTCTATAATGGCCTGGTATTTGATATTGTCCTGCAATATCTCCTCCACTTGCTCATTTGATGAAGGATTCATAGTCACGTCCCACGATGATGTCAAAATCCGCGCTGTGAAATTCATTCAACGCGCTCGTCCAACGCTCAATCCCTGTCATCTTTTGTAATCTCTGTAAGTCCTGCATATCCCCCTTGCGCACCACGATGATGGATTTATCATAGATGGGGCGGGGAGTATCACCAAGGCTTACCACGTCTATATTTTTGTGGGATAAGGCCGCGGCAAATTCTGCCGCTAGTTGCACATATCCACATCCGTTCAGGATCACCACTTTGATCGCCGGCAATTGATCCTCGCTGTATTCACTCTCGGTATCACCTTTGGAATAAGAGCGGAAAAATACCGCAAGTCCTGATCCCAGAATCACTAAGGCCAGGATCAGGTACCATAGCCAGCGCTTTGAGTACCACTTTTTTTCCGGTGGCTTACTTGTCAAATCAAGATCTTCATTCATTAGCATGCGCGGCCCTGTTTATGGCACTTTTCAGTTTGTCAAAAGCTATCTCAAAAGCTTCCGGGATCACCCTTTCGCCACTGACCACGGTCATAAAGTTGCTGTCACCATGCCATCGCGGCACCATGTGGATATGCAGATGTTCAGCAATTCCGGCTCCGGCTGCCTGCCCCAGGTTCATGCCCATATTGATGCCATCGCAGTGATACACTTCCCCTAAGGCTTGCTCACAGATCCTGATCAGATCTGCCGCTTCATGCCAGGTGTCCGGGTCCAGATCACTCAACCGACTTTTGTGCGCGTAGGGTACGATCATCAGATGACCGTTGTTGTAAGGGTAACGGTTCAGCATGATGTAGCACAGCTTTCCGCGATGGAGGATGAGGTTTGCAGCATCATCCTCACTGCTATTGGCGCGACACATCACGCAATCTGTGGCCTTTTCACCCAGGATGTAGTCTATTCTCCAGGGTGAATAGAGGTACTTCTTAGTCATAGTCTTCTTCGTTGATCACCTTGCTGGCAAAATCCAGGATCTCGCGCTCTTTGATGTAGCTGTCGATCACCACATTGTGCCCCATCAGGATGCTATGATCACTGATGATGGCATGTTCCACGTAGCAGTTTGGGCCCAATTCCACGCCTTCACTGAGTGTCGTTCTGCCTTTCAGTACACAGCCTTGCCCGATCTCCACATCGTTTTCGATGATCACGTCATCCCCGATGTAGATGGTGGCAGGATTGTGCATCATCACGCCATTGTTGAGCCATTTTTTGCGGATCCTATCCACGTAAATCTCTTCCAGAGTGGCCAATTGTTCCTGCGAGTTCACTCCGGAAACCTGCCACAGATCATCCAGGATCACGTTTGAAACCCTATGTTTCTGCTTGTACAATATGCTCAGAGTATCCGTGAGGTAATACTCTTTTTGCTCGTTATCATGTTGACCTGAGCGAGGGCTTCATAGAGCCGGGCTTTATCAAAGCAGTAGATGCCGGTGTTGAACTCTTGAATCTGACGCTGAGCTTCGCTGGCGTCTTTATACTCCACGATGCCGGAGATGTTGCCATGTTCGTCACGCAGCATTCTGCCATACTTTCCGGCGTCGTCCAGTACTGCGGTCATAACCGTTGCTGCGGCACCGCTGGTGCAATGCTCTTCGTGCAAGAGTCGCACGGTTTCGGCACTGAGCAGGGGAACGTCTCCACAGAGGATCAACAAGTCTCCTTCAAAGTCCTTGAGGCTGTCTTGCGCCATCTGCACAGCGTGACCGGTGCCCAGTTGCTCCTTCTGTTCCACAAAGATGAGCCGATCGTCTTCTTCAAGGCAAGAGATCACGGTTTCCTTTTTCCAACCCACGACCACCGCGATTTTGGCACAGTTCAGAGCAAGGGCTGTATCCACCACCCTTTGAATCATGGGTTTATCCGCCAGGGGAAAAGTTACTTTGGCACGCTCGGATTTCATCCGGGTGCCCTTACCGGCAGCAAGAACTATCGCTGCGAGTGCTTTCATGTGTATCCTCCAGGTGAGCTCAGCTCCTGCAAAAGCTCACTCATTGTCTTGTTCAAAGTTGGGTGAATCCGGTCGGGAATAAGCTCACAGAGCAGCTTCAGGGTAAATTCCCGATTGTGCATATCGTAATGCGGGATCACCAGATCATTATAGTTCAGCACTGTGTCTTCAGCCAGCAAAATATCGATGTCGATCCGGCGCGGGCCCCATTTGAAGCTGCGTTTGCGCCCCATCTGATGCTCTATCATCTGCAATTGCACCAGCAGGGCATCGGGATTCAGCGAACTCTCAATTTCCAGAACTTGATTACAAAAGTCTTCCTGATCGATATAGCCATAGGCTTTGGTAACTGCCAGGCTCGACAAGCGCAATAGGTGCACATGATCCAAACCTGTGATTCGCTCAATAGCGGACGCGATCTGGGCAGCGGGATCGTCCATGTTTGAGCCCAAAATAAGGTGGTAGATCATTTGCGGCTACGCTTTAGCTCCACTTCCACGCTTCTGAGACTGCCCTGGGATAGCCACAGAGGGCTTCTGGATGCAAATCTTCACTTTTTGCAGCAGTTCATAACCCGCTAAGAGCTTGTCGGCAATGGTATTCGCACAGCTCTCCAAAAGATGAAACTGACTGCTTTCCATGATCTCACGAATTTCGTCATACACCTTGGTATAGTCCACCGTATCTTCCAGGTTGCGAATCTTTGCGTCAAGCGCGGAATCTGTGTACAGGTTGCCGAGACGATGAAGCGTTGCCCCAGGCGACGTTCCTCGTCATGCACCCCATGAAAGCCATAAAACACCATTTCATTCAGTCTGATCTTCAATTTTCCTCGCAATTTCCACTTTGATTTTGTTACTTAGGTTTTGGTCACAAAACCGCAATATAAAAAAGCTAAGCGCCATTGCTGTAAAAGCAAGGAATATGCTGGCCAATTCCTTGAGCCAGATATTGGCGATGAGGAATCCCACAAAGAGTGAAAACACCGGCAGGCCAAAGATCAGCATGCTGGCCATGACTCGGCCCTGGGCTGAGATCTCCAGCTCCACGCGGTCGCCCACTTGTAAGTGCAGATCCGTCTCAAGCTGAAACACGGCCGGAGTACTTTTAGAAAAGCAAAAGCCACGCATGGCGCAGGATTTGCAGCCTCCACCGCGTTGAACTTCCACGGATACTTTGCTGCCCTCAATCTGAGTAACTATTCCGGTGTCCGGGCCTGCTTCACTCATGTTAAATCCTTGATTTTGGTGATAACATTGCTGCTGCTGAGGCCATCGGTGAAGCTAAGGCTTCGCACCTGACCCCCTTTTGCCAACACGATGTCTGAGCCCACGATATCTTCAATCTGCCAGTCGCCACCCTTGACCAGGATGTCCGGCTTGAGGCTCTCGATCAGATTGTATGGCGTGTCTTCTTCAAAGACGCATACATAGGAAACCGCTTCCAGAGCGGCTAGTACTATGGCACGTTCGCGTTCGGGATTGATGGGACGCGAGCTTCCTTTCAGTCTTTTCACCGAAGAGTCGGAATTCATCCCCACGATCAGGAGATCACCCAAGGCTCGCGCTTCCTCCAGATAGAGCACGTGTCCGGCATGCAGGATGTCAAAACAGCCATTGGTGAACACCACTTTTGTGTCATGCAGTTCACTCAAGATTTCCTGCAAGTCCTGGATAGAGACAATCTTATCTTGCAGCACGGATATACTCCAACAACTCCTCAGAGCTGGTGCTCGCGGTGCCCATCTTGCCACAAACCACTCCGGCAGCATTGTTTGCCAGGGTCGCAGCACTATCGATGTCCGCACCAGCAGCGTAGGCCAGGCTAAGCGCGCTGATCACGGTATCTCCGGCTCCTGACACATCAAACACTTCGCGAGCAGAACTGGGTAAATGGGTAGCTTCCTGCGCTTGAGTAAAGAGGAACATGCCTTTTGCTCCACGGGTGACAACCAGGTGCTTGATCCGCATATCTTCCAATAACTTGAAGGCAGCAGCATGAAACTCGGTGTCGCTTTCGAACTTCACGCCGAGATTGCTCTGCAGTTCGCTGTAATTGGGCTTGAAGATATCCACCTGCTCATAGGCAAAGAAATTCTTCTGTTTGGGATCCACCGCCACCGGAACCTTATGCGCTCTGCATAGTTCCAGGGTTTGGGCGATTAATTCCGGGCTCAAAAGACCCTTGTTGTAATCCTCGATTATCAGGATGTCACACTGGGAGATGTGTCTGTTTAGCTTGGCCATGACCTGGGTTCGGATGCCATTGTCCAGATAGTGAGTATCTTCGATGTCGATGCGCACGATCTGTTGATTGGCAGCCCCGATCCTGGTCTTGATTGTGGTCTTGCGGCCTTTGTCCATGATCAAGCCTGAAGAATCCAGTTTGTTTTGGATAAAGAGTTCCTGCATCCGTTTTCCGTTGGGACCGTTGCCGATCAAACCGATGGCCATCACATTAGCTCCCAGAGCGGAAAGGTTCAAAGCCACGTTTGCTGCTCCGCCCAGGCGAAACTCTTCTTTATTGATCTCAATGATGGGCACCGGCGCTTCCGGAGATATCCTTTGCACCTTGCCCCATTGATAGCTGTCCAGCATCATATCGCCCAAAACGACCACGTTCAGAGAGCTGAATTTTTGGCACAGAGCTGATATATCCTGCATCTTATGCTCCCGCAACGCCCAGGGGATAATTGCCGTCAAAACAGGCATAGCAATAGTCTTCGGGTTTAGCCACGCAGGCCTTGAGGTCATTGATGTCGATGTGGATCAGGCTGTCCACTCCGATCTGTCTGGTGATTTCTTCCATAGTGAACCTATTTGCCACCAATTCATCCGGGCTGGGAGTATCGATGCCATAGTAACAGCTGTTGCGCACCTGCGGGCTGCCAATGCGCAGATGGATCTCGGAAGCTCCGGCAGCTTTGATCAAGCGCACGATCTTGCCGATGGTGGTGCCACGCACGATGCTATCGTCAATCAAGACGATCTTCTTGCCCTTAAAGAGATTGGGCAACACATTAAACTTTTGCCGCACACTTTCATCGCGAATGGTCTGTTCCGGTTTGATGAAGGTGCGACCCACATAATGGTTACGGATCAAACCCCATGGAAAGCGGGATTCCGGAAGCCTTGCTATAGCCGATGCCGATGAAGT
>JAJOKA010000212.1 GCA_021206555.1 Candidatus Cloacimonadota bacterium
TTACAATTTACGATTTACGATTTACGATGATACTTTACGATGATACTATGGCTAAAGCAAATGGCTAAAGCAGACGGGAAAACTCTGAACAAGACCCTGTTTTGTGAGGCTAATGTGATGTTTAATGATTTTGAAATTGACAAATGCTCCAGGCTGCTGATTGTGGCTCAAATATATTAATCACTAGCTCTAGGAGATCAGTATGAACCCAAGGATTATCCGGCAAATTCGTGAATCCGATGCCGTCAGTCATTTTTGTGAGCTTTTTTGAAACTGAACCCGGCAGCCCTGCACCAACGCAAACTGTATGATGGCGCGGCAAATCTGCTCTATCATGCGCGCGGCAAGGCTCCGGCCTTTCTCAGAATATCCTATCGCAAAGATCGTAATCCGGCCATGATTGAATCCGAACTTCACTATATGAGCTATTTGGCCGAGCATGGCTTCAGCTGCCCCATTCCCCTCTCATCCTCAAAGGGCAACTTGCTTGAGGTTTATCGGATGGATGAGCATGAGCTCTGCGCATCGCTTTTGAGTGAACTCAAGGGCAAACATATGTATGAGATGAGCTTCCGCCTACCACATGGGATGGCTCTTGATGATTTTTGGCGTCACTGTGGCAAAACTCTGGGCACCATGCACGAGCTTAGTCGCAGATACCTTGCTGCTTACAAAGTCACGCGTTTCACATGGTTGGATCGCCATCAGCAGAGTCTGGCCTGGCTTTTCCTGGAGCACCCTGAGTATCGTCAATTGATCAACGCTGTAGTCGAAGATATCAGACAGATACCCCAAAGCAGCGGATCTTATGGAATCTGTCACAATGACTTCAATGTGGGCAATTTTCTGCTTGATTATGATTGCGGCTCTGAGGGGCTGAAGACTCTTGATTTTGATGATTGCGGCTTCAATTACTATATGTATGACTTGGCCTGTTTTTGGGAAATGTGCACGGGTTGGGCCATAAACCTGGCGGATCGTCCTGATTGGCCAAGCTTTATGCATCGCTGTTTCAGCACAATGCTGGAAGAATATCACCATCACTTTTGCCCGGATTTTGATCCCCAACAGCTTTTGCCCCGTTTTCTAAAGGCAGCCCACATCGAAAACATCCTGGAACCATTGCGTGAATTGCACTATTCAGATAAGGCACTGATTCCGGACAAAGAGATTATGTATCACCTTTATTGCCTCCAACATGAGCTTGATTATATGGGTCTATACAGCGAGATCTTCAATCCCAATAAACCTTTTACTCTGGCTTGACTAACTCCTCTTTCAAAATCAGATACGCGTCTAGCCAACGCTGACATGTTACAAGGGATATCGGTAATGAATCCTCCGCTGACATGCTGAGATTGACCATAGTTGATGCTTTAACCCTCTGCTACACTGGGATTAGTAACATCTCAAGTTAAGCGGTTTAAAATAACTCTTGACAGGATCCCTGCTACTGCTTTAGTTGACTACATCACCATGACGGCACTGGTGAAATAAATCGAAAGAGGTTGCCATGAATGCTTTTAAGGACGATGTGCCCATCTACCTGCAGCTACGGCAGCAGATCGAGGAACAGATCTTAGCGCGAGCGCTCAAAGAGGAAGACCAGGTGAAATCCTTACGCGTACTTGCGGCTGAGTATCGCATCAATCCCATCACCGCGGGCAACGCCATCACTGCCCTGGTAAGTGAAGGCGTGCTCTATCAGAAACGAGGAATCGGGATCTTTGTAAGCCAGGGAGCGAGAGAACGGATCATCCAAAGCCGCAGAGGCAGTTTTATTCGTGAGACTCTGGAGCCGAACCTGCGTTTGGCCAAGAGCTACGAGATTCCCAAAGAAGAAATAATCGCAAAAACCAAAAGCATTTATGGAGAAGACCAATGACTCTGTACGAAAAGACCTTTGAAAGCAATCCGATCCCTTATGAGATCAATAAAGTAAGCAAGAACTATGGCAAGTTCAAAGCGCTGGATGAAGTATCATTCACATTGCCCTGGGGAAAAATCGTGGGGCTATTGGGTAAGAATGGAGCGGGTAAGTCAACGCTCATGCGCTGTATGCTTGGGTATCTCAAACACGAAGGGAAAGTGTCCCTGGATGGATTTGAGCTACAGCACCGGGATCACAAAGTCTTCAATCAAGTAGCATTCATTCCTGATGTCAGTGGATTGGACGATCGTCTGACAGTAAAACAAACTTGGAATTATGTGCGAAACATGAACCCACACTTCAATATCGAACGGGCTGAACGCCTGATGGCTAAAAGCAGCCTACCCATGAATAAGAAAGTGGCTAAGCTTTCCAAAGGCATGAAGACCAAGCTGTATCTTCTGCTCACCTTATCGCTGGACGTGCGTTACCTGCTCTTGGATGAGCCCACTTTGGGGCTGGACATAGCCTTCCGTAAGGAATTCTTTAATACCATCCTGGGGGAGTTTTTTGATGAGCAACGTACGATCTTTATCTCAACCCATCAGGTGGAGGAAGTGGAAGACATCCTGCAAGAGATCATCTTCATTGATAAAGGCCGGATCATTCTGAACGAGGAAGTGGAGACTCTGAAACATAGACTCAGAATTGTGACGCTTCCGGCAGATCGCCTGGGTGAACTGGAAGCCCACCAACCCAAGATCATCAATCATACTTTGGGCTTTGTCAGCGCGATTCTGGATTCCACCATCGAGATTGAAGGCGCGATCTACAATCGTCCCAAACTGGCAGACATCTTCATGGAATATGTGGGAGGAAATAATGAAGCAGTTTAAGGCACTACTCATCAAGGAATGGCAGACCCATAAGTTTAGCTTTCTG
>JAJOKA010000050.1 GCA_021206555.1 Candidatus Cloacimonadota bacterium
ATCAAGGTGATAGCAAGAAGTAAGATTCTTTTCATTTCTTTTGCTCCATACGCATAAAGATGTAAGCGATGATCACCACGATGGCCATTAGCAACATCAGCAGTGAAAATAGTATCTTCTTGTCTGTAAATGAAAAACCGATTGCAATCAAACCAAAAAGAAAGGTGATAAAATATACGATAATCGATATCACGCGTTGGGAAAGTCCAAATGCGAGCATGGTGTGATGAATATGCGCTTTATCGGCCTTGAAGATATTGCCGATCCTGATTCTGCGAAAGATGGCCAAAACCACATCCAGCAAGGGAATAGCCAATGCCGCCAGCGGGATGATCAGGGTCATGGATGTGATACCTTTAAATTGCGATGCTCCCGCGGTGGAGATGGCGGCTATACTCAGCGCGATGTATTGCGCACCGGTCTCTCCCAAAAAGATCTGGGCAGGATAGAAGTTGAAGCGTAAAAAGCCCAGCAATCCGGCAACCAAAAAGGCCGAGAGACTGATCACCAAGAGGTTCTGCTCCAGGATGCCGACGGTTAGCAGCACCAAACAGACGATTGCCGAAATGCCTGTAGCCAGCCCATCCATGCCATCGATGAGATTGATCGCGTTGATCACCACCACGTACCACAAGACCGTGACCGGAAAAGATGCCCAACCCAGGATAAAATGCGTGCCCAAGGGATTGGTGAGAAACTGCACCCGGTAACCGATCACATACATCACTATGCCTAAGATGGATTGCCAGATGATCTTGTAGCGCGCGGGAGTCTCAAAGCGGTCATCGAGTAACCCAAAAGTGAGCGCGACAACGCTGACTACCGAAAACTCAAAGAGCAAACGAGAGATCTCTTCACCTCGGGTAAAGAGTGCCAACAGCAACTGCATGACGATGATCGGTAAAGCAAAGGAAAGTCCACCCGCTTCCGGAGTGCATTGCTTGTGAATCCTGCGTTCATTCGGCCTGGCAATGATGCCGTGCAAAGTGGAAAAACGCATGTTCAAGGGTACCAAAAGCTGGCTTACGATGAAGATGAAGAGAGCGGCAAGGATGATGTATAAGGTCATGGTAATTGAGAATTGAGAATTGAGAATTGAGAATTAGGGGGAGTTAATTGAGAATTGAGAATTGAGAATTGAGAATTGGTTCGCTGGCTGCGCATTGCGGGTCTCTCGTTTCGTGTCACTCGTCTCTCGTTTCGTGTTTCACGTTTCAGGTTTCTCGTCTCGCGTTTCTCGTCTCTCGTCTCTAGTCTCTCGTTTTCTCATTTTCCACGCCCCTCGTAGATTTTTGCGATAAGCTGCGATCATGGTGGGGATAATCGCAGAGGGCACGTACTTTTGACAAAGCGGCTTTCCCTTTGCTCGAAGCTATGGAAGGTGATTCTGCGACTTCGAGCAAGGTGGAGATCAGGGTCTGTTCATCATCCAAAGGTACTAGCCAGCCCACGCTCTCGTCCACCAATTCACGGATGGATGGGATGTCTGAACCGATGATTGGCAATCCGGCATGCATGGCTTCGATAATGCTGTAGGGCAAGGCTTCCCAACGAGAATAGAGGATGAAGGCATCGAAGGTCTTGAGCCAGGGAGCCACGTCGGAATCCCAACCGGGCAGTAATATCTTGTCATTCAAGCGATAGGAAGCCACGATGCTCTTGCAGAGCTGATAGTGCTCACCATCGCCAAGGATGATGAACTTCAGCTTTTCCTGCAGGCGACAAGCCTTGCAAGCGGCTGTGATCAGCTTGATCACATTCTTCTGCTCCGAAAAGCGGATGGTGCTGCCGATTACGAAACCGTCGTGTTTCATTTTATTGGTAATTTCAGGCCGGACTATGGTGTCTGCCAGAGCATTGTAGATCGTGATGGCTTTGCTGTCCGGCAAAAGCCCCAGTTCCAGGCATTTGATTCTGTCGCTGTGGTTTACGAATAACGTGTAGTCCGAAAAGCAGTTACCCAGTTTCTCCAGCATGGTGTACAGCAGATACACCCATCGGGATTGATGGGGTTGAAAAGCGGTACCGTGGATGCTGTGCACGATCAAGGGCACTCCGGCCAGGCGCGCGGCAATCCTGCCTAATAGCCCGGGTTTAGAGGAATTCGTGTGCACGATATCGAACTTATACTTGCGACAAAGCCGATAGATTTCTATAAAACTGAACAAATCCCAGGAAGTAATGGGATGGCGGAAAGTCTTGATGGGTAGATATTTCCATTCTCTGTCCAGCACGGCATCCACAAAGGGTCCTCCGGGCTTGGAGGCCACATAGATATCGTATTCATCTTGTGGTAAACCATCCAGCAGATGCAGGCTAAACCTCTGTACTCCACTGAGCAGGGGTAGCAGTTGCAAATGCAGGATGCGCTTCTTCATCTATTGTGCCAGGCGGATTACCGCGCAGGAATCTGCTTCGATATTGCTGAAGTGCAGCATGTTAGCTTCTATATGCGCCTTCATGCCATCAACTTCCCGTACTTTTTGGTCACTGTGAATCTGCAGGCTGAAATGAGTCAGGGCTTCAGGAAAATAGACAGAAATCTCGTATTCGCTTTCTTCGATGGTTACCTTTGACCGCTGTTCCCACCAATCGCAGAGTTCGGTAGCAGTCGTCACCCAGCTGGAAGCAGAGGTAATCAGAGCCAGCACATAGGCATAGAGCTTGTGGCAATAGTGAATGTCATTGTAGGCAGCCAGGGAAAGATCAAGCGCAAAAACCCCATGAGTGCGCTGGACTTGTTGAAAATAACGTTTGATCTGCGCTTTGGCATCATCCAAGGCTAAGATCTTATGCCGGTTTACGCGCAGATATGAATCCTTGTAAGTGGTTGGCAGCATTATAAATGAGGCCTTACCTCCCAGATAGGGATGGTAGGGAAAGGTGATCCCGTCAAAAAAGCCCGGAGTGTCATGGTAGGCAGCGCTTTGGGAATAGCGGGGACTGATCTTATTGTGCAATTCCAGGATCTCATTATTCAGGTTGCAGCCATGTTGTTTGATTCCGATGCGATCCTGCGCAAGTTGATGCAGCATAATCTGTTTTCCTGGTCATCATGTCATCGCGGTTGAGCTTGTCATTGGGCATCAGCAAGCCGATCTCGGAACCTTCGGTCAGGATTTTCTGGATCTCTTCCTGCAATTCCGGATCGTCCAGGGAATAATCGATCTCATCGCACTTGTCAGTGGCCAGATAAAAGGTTGAACGACATCCATTTTCCTTCTCCAATTGCAGATACTCATCGAAGTTCCAATACAGCTCATAATTGGTAAAGAGATACTGCAGCTTGCCCCAGAGAGTGTGAAAATATTGCTGGAACTTCAGAGTGGAAAAGAGGATGAAGTCATCCGCGATGGACAAAACGAGGGAGGAGAGATCCCACTTTTGCAGATCATCCACCGTGTGGGAGAGCAGCACCGCGGCGCTCTCCGCTTTGGGCCAGAATGCTTTTTGAGCCAAAGGGATTTTCTGAGACCGGGCATGCTCTTTGATCATGGATTCGATCAACCACAAAAGGCTGTCCACGGCCGGATATTCACGATGGGAATAAAAGGCTCTGCTATCATCCGCAAAGCGCTGAGCTCCCTTCGCGGAAGGGTCGTAGCCAAACTCCTGATGAGAAAGATGATAGAATACATTGCCCACCAGATCAAAATTGATCTTTCCACCGCTGGTATCACTATCGATATAGTTCTCGGCAATGTGCGTGAAGGCTCGGTTTGAAATCACTTTAGTGCTATACAGCAGCTTCACGTCACGCAGATTGCGGCGTAGCTTTTCCGGATTGTATCCTGCAGCTTCATACAGTTCAGGCTCGCAGAGGATAAAGATCGTGATATAGTGCCTGGCGATGGCCTTCAAGTGATCCTCTGCCGGTTCTGAGATGCTGTAGATGATGAAGAGTCCCTGGGCTTGAGCTCCTGCTCGCTTTTGACAAAGCGATAAGCCAGTCCCCGGTTATCAAAGATATAGCGAAAGCTATACTTGATTTCTTCATAAAACGTTGCAATTTATAGTCAATGTAGATAGCGATCATGCGAATCCTAATTCCACCAAATTCTTTTGTGCCAGTTTCTCATGCAAGTAGCATGAGTCAAGGATTTTATGGGCAAGTGCGTAATTGCTCTGGAGTGCGAAAACAGGAGCATGGGGAATGATTTACAATTTACGATGCAAAATGTACGATTAGGATGAAAACCTGACATGACTGATTATCCTGACTTAGGGGTGAAGTAGTGCTTGGTGCTGGGTGCTGGGAACACAGGTAATATCACAACCAATATTAATCTTAAATTGTAAATCGTGAATCGTAAATCGTAAATTTTAAATCGTAAATCGTAAATCCTAACTCATGTCAGACAGTTAATCAAGCGATCATCCCCCCTTAATCAAGCGTTAACTATTAACGCTTGATTAACGCTTGATTAAGACTTGATTAACGTCCTTAAATGAGAGGGAAATCCGTAAAACATTGTCTCCTATGGAGTTGTTGCCGCTTTATTTGTTCAGACAAGCCAATGAATTTTGCAGCAACCGGTCTGTTCAAAAAGCCCTCGATCTTTGGGCGGCATTGACTGCAGCGGAACAGGAGCTCCTCCCTCGGAGTTCATGCTGCTAACAATGGTCTGAATGCTTGCAAAACTTGAGGGCTACGATAAACTCAAGCAAGCTCGGGAACTTCGGGCAGCATGGACTTCGAGCAGCGGGATTGGGGGATTAAAGAGTGATCTGCATGCTTGCTGCTTGAACTCCTCCGCTTCGCTACGAAGTCCAAGGGTGGAAGGCGATCCGCTGCTTACCACTTTTGGAGTTAATGCCGCTATGGATGTCCATAAATGCTAATGAGTTCAGAACTAGCAGCTCTGTTCAGAGGAGCCCTCGATCTTTGGGCGGCATTGACTTCAAACAGCGGGAATGGAGGAAGTGAAGGGTGATCAGGAAAGGCGATCCGCTGCTTGTACTCCTTCGCTTCGCTACGAAGTCCAAGGGTGGAAGGCGATCCCGCTGCTTGTACTCCTTCGCTTCGCTACGAAGTCCAAGGGTGGAGGGCGCTTCGGCGAGCGCCCCTACCAGCTGCTCCCTAAAACGCTAAAACCCTAAAACACTAAAACCCTAAAACCCCAAAACCTGTAACAGGTGGCAGTCCCCAGTCCCTAATCTCCAGTCCCCAAATTAGCCAGAGACTCCGATCCTTCTTTCCAGATGAAGCTGCCTTTTGGGCAGGGGAAATCCGCGCAAGCAGCGCAGTTCTGATAACCTTTCTCAATGCAGCAGAGGCGAATCTGGCACACGGTACAGAAACCGATCTTGCGGCCATTTGCCAGGCAGCCATCGCAATAGAGCTCTTCGATTGGCACATCCTTGCCAAACTGTTCTTTGAGGTTTTTCTGATGTTTGGCCAGCACTTCGAGGTCATTGGCCTGGCTGGCGATGTAGGCTTCGCAATCATGGCAATCGATGCCACAGGGTGAATAGCGACTCATAAGTGTTCCTTTCGTTTTTTGCTTATCCGCTGATAATGGCGGAGATCAGGTTTTTCTCATCGATCTGCAGCAGGGTGATATTGATGGCACTGGTCATGGGGACGGCCAGGATCATGCCCACGGTGGCGGTGCACAGGCTAATGATGGTCTTGGTGAGCAGATATTTCTGAATCCCCGACTGCACGTTTTTGAGCGTGGTTGAGGTTCGTAATTGGTCATCTTCATCCATTACTTTTTTTCAGTCTGGAGCTCAATCGGTCTCCCTGAGCGGTGATAAAAAGCAGGAAGATGATGATGAGCACGAAGTTCCAGCTGATGCCCAGAGTGGTGGTCATGATGTTTGTCATGGCCTTGGAGATTGAAAAAGCGCCGGGGTGAGAGCAACTGGTTGATATCGAGCTGGGGGAATCCGGCAGTGGCGATGTCAAAACTTGGCGGAGAGGGCTTCATAGCTGGTTGTCCACTCATGGATGCGCATGGTGAGGCTATATTGATAGCGCGGAAACCCCGTTACCAGGCTATTGGCCGCTGCGGTCAGCACAAAAGAAGAGAGGATCATCAAGAGGATGATGATCACCAGCATGACGCTCATTACCAGACTCACGTGCAGTTTCTTTTTGCGCAGCCAGTTTGTGAGCGGCGCGAAGACGAAGCTGAGAAACACCGCAAAGACCAGGGGGATAAAGATGGACTTCAGCGTACGGAAGATCAGCACGATGATCGGGATGGCGATGATGGTGAGCAGATCGGATCCATTTCAATTCTCTTTCACTGTTGAACATCATTATTCCTTTGTCTTTGATTCACTGTTAAAAACGGAATTGTACTCCGATGGCCAGGGAGGAGATAATTTCATCTTCACCCTTGATCTTGCCATCCGCGTTGAGATCAGTATAGGTCTCACTGTAGCGGGCTACCAGATCAGTGTTTTCGGAGATGCCATAGATCACGCGTCCGGCCAGAGCGGCACTGCTGGTGCGAGGAGAGAGAAAGTCAATATAGCGCACGTGGGTCTGGCTATAATAGATGCCGGCTTCGGTGAGTTTGGGAATGGCTTTGGGAGATACGCTGACGTTTGCCCAGAGGGATTTTCCGGTGTTCACGTTGTCGCCATACATATCCTGATAGGCCACTTTCACATAGCCGAAATTCATGATATTGGCTCGGAGGTAGCCAAACCAACCCAGCGAGGCCTTGCTGGCATTCAAGAGTTCTTCTTTGGTGTAAAGGCTATAAACCCTGTGGGTGCCGTCGTCGATCATGCGCACTTCAGCGCGGTGTTCGTCATAAAACCGATCAAAATATCCGGGAATGAATCTGTCTCCGAAGTTGCGAAATTCGAACTTGGCATTGAAGATCAAAAAGCGAGCGGAAAAACCGGGGAAGATGATGCCGTTGCCATAATCCCTGATGCTGGCATATTCGCCATAGTGATCCAGATAGAAGGTCTCGGTGTCGATCAGGGGCAGGATGTAGTCCGCGCTGTAGATCACCAGCCTTTGGGCATCGGGATAGGCCGTGGCGTAGTCCGGAGTGACATCGGTATCAAAGGGATAGTCCGGATAGAGGGTGTGAATATCCGGGAAAGTCTGGTTTACATAGTCGTTCACATCCGGGTGATCGATGATGCCGTCTCCATCGATGTCCCAATCCAGATTATCCGGGGATGCCATTGTCATCTGTATCCAGCCAGCTATAGGGGTCATTGGGAAATTTGTCGTAAACATCAGGGATATTGTCACCGTCTTTATCCGGGTATTTGCCGTATTTATTGCGATCCATGCCCAGGTTTACGCCCAGTTTAATCTTTTCCAGGATGGGCACATCCAGGGAGTCAAGCGGATTGAAATGGGCACGCGCGGCCAGGATCTCATTGGTGTGGATATTATGCGTGAAGACCTCAAATCCCGCGCCAAAAAAGGGCGCGTTGATCCCCATATAGCCGCCCACGTTCTTAGTGGTGGGATAGCGCAGCATGTTTGAATAATGATCAAAGATCAGCCCATGACCCAAGGTGTAATCCGGGATGCAGCCCACTTTGAAGTAATAGGGATCCCTGCGGTTCGCGTAGCGAATGAAGAAGATTTTGTTCACATAGTCTTCCCAGTTGTTCCAGTTTTCCTTATAGACCTTGCCATTGGCATCGATCAAGAGATCCAGATCAAGGCCGAAGCCGAATTTGCCGATGCTAAGCTCCGGGAATAGCCGCACTTGGGAATAGGACAGACCGTTGTGAGTAACCGTCCCCACGCTGGCACCCAGGCCATAGCTGGCTTCTTCGCTATATTCGTACTCATCATCGGAGAGGATCGCCGGGGATCGTCTGCTGCAAGCTTGGGCAAGTAGCAATGCGGGCAGCAACATCAAAAGATACAGATACACTCTTCTCATCATTCCTCCTATTTCAGGATGGGCTATGCTTTATGGCGTTTGATTTGCTGTCAAGGGATTTGTGCAAAATACCATCAAATCACTCAAGACAAATTGTGGGCAGCTCAAATATCTTTCAAAGATTGGATATCCTTGTAAAATGGCGAATAACTTGATGGACATTTAGACTCCAGAGCAGTTGGACGGCTGTTGTAGGCCAGATCATTGAGGTAATCATCAGGTTTAGTCTGAAACTGATCAATAACTCTATTGAAGTATCGTTTTGGATGATTGCTCAGATTGTCATGCTTGGATCCCCAGATTGTTTCAGGTTTACTGGGCAAAGCAGGAGATTTTGGGGTTTGCTTGAAAACAACTGCGTAAGCTTGAGCATCAGCAAGAAGCCAGTTTTCAATCATAGCCATTGGAACCATCGGGATACATCTGATTGAGACTCCGGAGTTTGTGAAACCCTGTGTAAGAATTGATATCTTGGCTTTGTGATCTTTGTCAATATTGGAGTCACAATCTATATAGCATATAGCCGCATGATAACCCCTCATTGATGCATATTTTGCCAATCTCTCCGCTTTGACACCATGTCCTTTAGATTTGGTTTTCTGCAGTTTAAGTTTTCGTATCAATGCCCGATGCTCTATCCCCTTAGCACTGATGGCGACTGGTGATGCAGCTTTTACGAATGCTATTGCCGGGCCCTCGATCCACTGGTGGGTTACAAAGTCTTCTTTGCCCACATCTGTAGGCCCTTCACCACAAATCAGAATGCTAATCAAACTCATGACCTCGTTTGCTTACTACCCACAAGTTCCTGTTCTGATGTGTTGATCCATATCTCTCCTGGATTCATATATTCCAACATGTGTTTAACATCCTGGCGTTGGAAAATATGCTGGGCCATAATCGCGCCATTTACTTGGCGATAAACGTAGATTATATTGCTTGGATCGAACTCATCAAGCATCAATGAACTATGAGTAGTAACAACAAGTTGCCTATTATGGGCTTGGCTATATCTATAAAGCAGTTTTACGATTTCGGAAGCAATGTGGGGGTTGATCCCATCCTCAACTTCATCGAACACAATCAATCCAGGTCTGGCATCTAACTCAAGCAGAGAGACAAATGCGATAATTCTGAGAAACCCGTCACTGATGTGGGACGATTTGACTTTGAGAGTGTTATCACCCCAGCTTTCATCGAGAAAGAGCTCAATCCAGCCGGGCTTACCCTTAACCACAGTTTCCAGAGAGTTTAAGGATGGAATAAATGGTTTCAGGTTGTTGTAAAATCTCACTTTTTGCTCGGAGTCCATCTGCTTGATAAATGCCGCCAAACGCTCTCCCTTGCTTCCAATCCCACTAGTCTTACCTCTGCTGGAACGTCTCATCTTTTCCGTGGATAACGTTTCCAGGGATTGCGAGTTTTGCACAAAAGCTTGAAAAGTATTGATGAACTCCAGTTGACCGATATCAGGGAAGGTTCTGATGATCTTCATTATTGATGATGGGATGCTTAAATTCAATGGGTAGTCTTGTCTTAATCCTTGTTCATTTGTCATCACGAAAACGCCCTTTTGATAGCGATAGACAAGATTGCTCATGGGAGATGAATCTAAGGCATTGATGTGCTCCTTCAAGCCAGCCTCATTATAGTGGATCGATACAATGGAGAACTGTTCTGATTCCAAAGTTATACTGTTATCTTTTTGAGTCAGAAGAAAAGCTATCCGCCACACAATGTTTCTCATTTGACCGTCAATAATGAAAGTGAGTAGGGCATCAAAACGACAATCTGCGATTCTTCGAAACCTGGCTTTTTATCTCAATCGACTTTCCAGCCACGATCTGACAAGTACTCTGTGATATCTCTATCTACGGAGTTTAGCAATATGTCAATAGCCTGAATAATGGTACTTTTCCCGGCTGAATTAGCTCCGATCAGAACGTTCAAATCGCACAGATTTAGCCATAACTCATCTATGCCTTTGAAGTTGCGTATTCGGATCTCTTTAATCATGATACCTCCATACGGAGTTTGGCTTGTTCATTAGGACGAACTACAACATGCGTCTGCGACAAGAGTAACAGCATCGCAGATTGTTTCTTTTGCTTACTTACTTATGTCTTTTCAAGCTGTCCAACTGGGGTTTCACATGGACATCGTAGCATTCAGGGCAGATGGAATGAGAAAACATGGTGTCCGTATGCTCGGAGATGTAGCCTTCCACTTCTTGCCAATAGTCCTTGTCAGCACGGATCTTTTTGCAATAGGAGCAGATGGGAAGCAGCTTTTCCAGGGATCTGATCTGCATGGCAGCTTGTTCCAGCTCCTGACGTTGCTTTTCCATGCGCAGGGCGGATTTTACCCTTTGCACCAGTTCCAGATTGGAAAAGGGTTTGCTGATATAGTCCATGGCGCCCAATTCGAAACTGCGGGCCAGAGGCTCCATATTCTCATCCAGAGAAGCGGCAGTGATCATGATGATCGGGATATTGGTCAGGGTGGGATCTTGCTTGATCCATTCCAGCACGTCGTATCCGCTAAATCCTGGCATCATGATATCCAAGAGCAGCAGATCGGGAGGATTGTGGGTAACTTCCTCCATCATGGTCTTGCCACTGAAATAGAGCTTCAGATTCGCAAATCCGGATTGATTGAGCACGGACTTGATGAGTTTGAGATTGATCTCGTCATCATCCGCGACATAGATTTGCATGTCCTTGATGTCTTCGAAGTTATACATAGTTCCTACCTCTGCTTGTTTTGGCTGTCGGCATAGATGAACATCTCATCCAGAGTTTTGAAGCGATCAAACAGCGATACTGCTTTGAGCAGCTGTTTATCCTGTGAAACGGTGATTTTGTAGGCATCCAGATCGCCGTGAACCTTGCGCACGAGCTCGCTTTGATGGTGTTTTCGATATAAGCGCGGG
>JAJOKA010000033.1 GCA_021206555.1 Candidatus Cloacimonadota bacterium
CATTCAGATCGCATGAATGGGAGCTATCCAGCAATCGCTTTGCCAGATGCAATAGCGGATTTGGATAACTGGCTGAGGCATCATCAAATGAGCAGTTGCACAGGGAGAGATCGATTTCTGCGGCAAGGCTGTTACGGATTTTGGCGCAGCCCATGGCGTTGCCCTTGAAAGCTGATTTCATGTAATCCTCGGTATCGGCATTTGAGCACTTTGAGAGCAACCGGTTGACGATTGACGGGCCATTCTTTAAGTAGCCCACTGTATAGCGCAGGATGTTTTTCTGTGCGCTGCCAAGGTTTCGCTTGGTGTTTATGGTGTCTTCGATATGGCTTAGAGCGTGGCAGTGCTGCTTCAGGCAAAGCCATTCGATATCCTGCAGGGGGTCAAGCATGGCGAGAGGTTCAATATCTGCGTTCTTTTGCAAATTCTCAATGGGGGCGATATCGTTTGTACGGGTGTAGCCCAATGAGTCTAAGGCCGCGATGAAAGTGAGCGGATCTGTCCGTTTTACAGATGCCATAAAGTCAGACAGGGCATGAGCTCAAGCTCACCATCAAGCATGGTGCTGAGTTTTCCGGATAGTCTGTGGATTCCATAGGGAAGCTTTACTAAGTTGCCATAGCCCTGCTTAATCGTACTCTGTTTTGGGAATACTTCCAGTTGCAGGGGCAGTCCGTCCATAGGGATCTGGGCAGCAATTCGCTCGGCAAAAGCTTTGGCAAGATTGGCACTGGTCTTTTGCTCCAGAAACACCCAAACGTGGTAGCCCTTATATCCGCTGGATTCTATCGAGCAGGGGATCTGATATACAGAAAGCAATTTAGCAATCTCCCCGGTTTTTTCCAATAAAAGGGCAGATACCCAGCTTTTTGAACTCGGGATTTAAAAAGCTCGTTACGATGCTCTTTGGATATGTCCAGATCAAACACGATCCAGCCAACTTTTGCTCTCAGAATCAAGCTGGTACATTCCCAAAGTGTAGCTACCCTGCAAATGGTTTTTTAGGGCAGCGGGAGTTAAAAGGCTCATTTACCAAAGAGTAGCCGCTGGCGCCTTGTTCATTTGCCCACTGCCTGGCATAGGCGTTTTTCGGCGTCCGGCAAGAGCTGCAACATACTCTGCAGGCAGGCATCGGAATCACTGTTTTAACCTGGCCATCTTCATCTGCAAGGGAGTCAGTTTCAGTGTGAGATATCTCAATGCCTGTTGCGTCAGCTTGTTGTGCGATGGCCGCCAGTTCCTCGCTTCTGGAATTGCTGATAAGAAAATCATGGTAAAGCTGATAGTAGCGCTCACTGTCTGGATATCTGTCAATGACATCCCTGAGCAGAACTTCGTATTCCTCAACATAGCCCAATTGCAATAGCAGATCAAGGGTTATGCTGATCAGCCTGCTGTCTCCGGGATTTTGAGTGAGGGAATCTCGGGCAAGGTCCAATGCCTTTTCCCCCTTGCCTAACATTCTGAAATATCTTATCAGCTCTTCGATCTCGCTTTTACCATTGTCCAGAATCTCCAGGGCTTTAAGGCAGACTGCTTCCGCTTGCGCGAAGTCTTCGGCCAAAAAAGCCGAGTTGAACTGCATGCGTAAATCATGGAAACGCTGCGCTTGCTGCGCTTGGGGTTTAGGGGAAGAAACCAAAATATCTGAATGCTGTGACATGAGCTATCCTCCTTATTCTATATAGTGATCCATGTTGTTAGGGTTTCCCGGATGTTTTCCGGCCTTAGTTCGGTGTGGCTAAAGATGGTAATCCCCATTTCTTCAGCTCGGTTTAGGACATAAGGGCTGCGTCGCAGTTTATGCTCTGAAAGAATATCGGCAATAGCCAGGCAACGACGAGGATACAATCCAAACTTTTTGCCCAGAGAATCCAGCTTGTAGAGAAAGTCCTTGATATCTTGAGTCTTGGGAGTCGCAGTTTTAACTTCCATGACATACAGACTGTTTTTGTGGCAGAAGACCAAGTCAAGCTCGTTGTCGCTGCCGCCCCGATTAATCGCCAGGTTTTGATATATACGGCATTGTGGAAGCAGCTCTTGCAGCCAATGCGCCAGATAGGCTTCGAACCACGCTCCTTTGAGATACTTTCGCTCTGCTTCATCAGGTTGCCAGGCTTGGGCTTTACCCAATAGATTACCGATGGGTTTGAGATACTTTTTGCGCAGGGACGCATCTTCAGTTTGACTGCCAATCTGATTGATCCATTGATTGAGTATGGGATCTCCGGATCTGGCGATAAAATTGAACAGAGATTCGGTATAAGGCATTTCCGGGGCTTCTTCATAAGAGCAAAGGATACCATAAGCTCTAAGGAAAGCGATGGCATCAAGCTGATGCGTGATTGGCAAAAAGTCCTTAATCGCAGAAGGATAGATCAGGACTGCAGAATCAGCCAGCGGAGGTAAATAAAGGATCTGGGTTCTGAGATGAGACATGAGGTCATAGACAGCCAGGGCCATGATCTTGGTGCCACCGGTGATATTGACTATATAGCTGACATCTTTGGGATAACTATCTACCGCATTCTGAAGCCCTGACTTCACATCGGCAAAGTCATGCTCCGCAATGCAGATTTCGTCATAATCCTCGATGGCACACACTTCGCAAAGATCGGCCAGCCTGCCGCTATCCTTCATGCGCTTTGAACACAGGAAGAGATAGCGGCTGACATTCGGCAAGCTCTTGATCACCAAGATATTGGGGATGCTTTGCTCGCTAATCAGGCTGACCAGGATCCTCATAGATGATTGTCCAATTCGTCCAGGATCAGGACATTAGCTTCATTGTAATGACAGAATACACGTTTGGCACCATCATCGCTCCAGGCATAGAACTCGTGCGTGGAGCCAGCTACGGCATTATCGCTTATCTTCTTGAAGCTAAGGCTTTTCAACATATCCTTCCGTTCTGATTCCAGATAACGGCAGAGCTCATCGATTTGCCTGTTTAGCTGATGGTAACGATCAGGCTCAGGCCGAGAACGGATTTTTCGAACTTTGGGCCGTATTGGGCTTTTGAGCTTGGACAAGGCAGCATTCCCTCCTTGTAGAGCTCTGTTTTTACATTCTGCCACAGCAGGTTACCATACTCCGAGAGGATGATCTGACCTTCCAACTCAAAGAGAAAGGTGGATGGGATCTTGGCCAGCTGAGCGGCATCCACGCTTTGCCCCAGTCCTAATTTACGCCAAATCATGGGGTTTTCCCTGATATAATCCTCCGCTACCATTTTTACCGGCAACCGGGGAATGCGCATTAGCTCGGATTCTCGTTCAAAGACATACACAGTTTCATCTGCATACACCACACTGAGGGTTTGCAAAAAGCCCTGGATAGCTTTGAAACCACCGGTAAGGTTGAAGATGATCTTGGCATTTTGGGGTTTATAGCTTTGATACAGCGCGTCGATTTCCACCACCAAATCACTGAAAGCCAGATGCAGATCGCGGCTGGAATTGGTTTGCAAGCCATTGATCCTGATAGTATGGACATCCAGACCCATGGCTTCCAGGTATTCCAGCACAATTTGGTGGGTGATCTCACCGATGTAGGTGGAGGTGGGGATCAGATAATAGCGATCCCTGGCTTGGGGAGGATGTTCTTCCAGCAGGATCAGGAGACTATGCAGTTCCGCGGAGCTTTTTTTGGCAGAGTCCCTGTCCATCCCGGCAAAAGCATTCATACGCTTTGTTATATAGGCATCAAGTATGGCCAGTGCTTCTGGAGGAATGTCCTCTCGTCTGCGGGCGTTGGCATACTTATTAAGAATACTGCGGGTTTGCTCATCTGCCCCATTGGTGAGCGAACTGGTTCCGATGGGTGATACCACGATCTTCATCATAGCTCCTTGAAGCTCAGCTTGCATATCCCCAGTGCCAAGCCTCCGATCAGGCTGCGGGTTTGAGGCTGATGCTTGTTTATGGATTTGTGGATGCTGCCCGTGCCTTTACCAAAGCGGATCAGGCAGGTATTTGGCTCAAGACCAGCCAAGGTGTTTTCCAGGGCTTGCAGCAGTTGGGGATTACGCTGCCGGTAATAGAGCCGATCCTGATCCAGCTTATCTTTGAAGAAGGCATTACAGATATCAGCTAATTCCCCGGCATCAGATACCAGCCCGAAGCGTTTGTCGATGGAGATTTTGGCCATTGATTCCCACAGTGCCTTTTGCCAATACCTGAGCCATATAGGCCAGTTCCTGAGGCGTGTGCTGGCGGTGAATCTGGTCATTTGCTTTCAGATTGTCAATCACTTTCAAGAGCAAGGCTCCAGCGGGAAACGTGATATCCGGAATCTTGAGATATTTGAAGGGATCAGCAGTGATATCAGGACGTTTGAATCCCATGTAGTTAAAGACCGCAGCCTCCATGTTTTGATCCGAAATGGCCCCATCTTTGTTACGATAGACATTATGCTTCCCACTTTGTAACTTACTATGCAGGATGGCAGTTCTTAGAGAGCCTTTGATGAGCTGCGGGAAGGTAAGGATCACCACTCAAGGAATTGGTAATGAAGGATGTGATCAATTGCTGAGCGCTGGTGTCGCTCAGCTTTTCCAGATACTTCTTTTGGAAGGATGAATGCACCGGATGGCACTGATACCAGGTATCTGTGTCGGCAGGATCAAAGTGTTTGCTCCAATACGCGCCAATGTTTTGGCGACTGTCGTCCAAAGCTTTTTGCAAACCGACGGGATCATCTTTGAGAAGTTTCCCGATAAATCGGTTTGCATTGAGCAGGTAGAGTTTATCGCCATAAATGACATATTGGGTGGGATCCAGCTGTTCCCCATCGCCAATGTGCACATAGGTCACGGGGAATACGCTCATGGTGTAGTGACGGTACATATCAGAGGCCATCTCACACCCCCTTCAGATGAAAGCCCATACACAGGGCATAAGCATTTTGGCAAATGGCAGGATCATCCGGATGGATCTCTCGCACCAGGGTTCCCTTTGGTGGGTCAGCACCGAAGAATACGGCACCGGGTTTGAGCAGAAAGATTGGCTTTTTGAAGGGGCTTTTACCACCCACGGCATAGCTGCCACCCAGTTTGCCATACTTCACAAAACCCTCATAGCCCAAAGCCGGAGGATCATCATGCGCGGGAACAGAATTGGAGAGCAATAACCAGGCATTGGGGTTTCCCGGCGCGGGAAAGCTGAATTCCTCGAGGCTGATCTCGAATTTACCGCGTCCGGTGTGTTTATTGCGGCCAAACCCGGAATCTGAGATAAAAGCAAACAGCGCTTCCAGTTCCTTGCGAGAGAAGTAATCCGTCTGTAAATAGGAATCGAAGGCCTTGATCCCTTCCACCGGGTGGATTACAAGTTCAGAATAGAGGCTGGCCCCGCCTTTCCTTGTGGTACCGGACATTCGGTTGATGCTATTATGCTCCTGCAGGATCACTTCGAAGTATTTTTCGATCTCACTGGCAGCTTCATGCACATGGGCCTGTTCAAAGGCCGCAACATGCTTTTGCCACAGCTCTACCGGTAAATACTCTCTCTTTGAGGCCTGTTTTTCCTGTTCCCGCCGTATAAGCTCAGAGGCCAAATCCGGCATGCTTTCACGACGGCTTCGGTGCAGCTTTGGGGCTGGCAAGCGTCCTTCCGGAAATCCTGACGAGAGCAGGAATACCGGCTGCTTCATGGCCTCCAGAAAGTCCTTCAGAGCCGGTTCACCTTTGGTGTAGGCCAATGCCCAACAGATGTGACCAAAGATGGTATCGCTCTGAAGCTGCGTTTCGATCGCGGAAAGAATCTTCCACTTGATCTTGTACAACATATCTCCTCCAGTTTAGAGCTTTACGCTATCAAGATCAAACGGTTCGTCTCCAATTTTCAGATCAAATAGCTTAATCCTACCGCTGCCCCGGCTGCCATAACCGCCTAAGGCATCATTTTCCAGCAAGCGCAGACCCTTTTTGATGATCTCCAGATGCTCGGCATCTTCGCCATCCTCAAAGGAACGTAAGACAACTTCCAGGCTGAAGATGGCTCCGGCAGGAACTCTTTCGATTTGTCTGAGCCCGCCTCTTCTGTTGACAGTACCTGTATTACGGTCAATGGCAACCTCAGTTTTACCTTCCACAAAGAGGGAATTCATCTTGCGGCTGGCTTCTTCTACGGTAAGCATATTGCCCAGCAGATGTTCGGCAGCAAGATTATCGAGAGTGGTAACGGCTCCAAGCACTTGTGAATCTCGCACAATCAGCCTGGTGGGGTAGGCAGTGTAATTTAGATTCTCGTGATCCATGTGTCCAAACACGATTGCCACCGGGTTCTTGGCACCTTGGTGTTGGGCCTTTGACACGCTGCCATCGCGAGGGACCACATTAAAAAAAATGTTCCAGCAGAAAGCGGATTTTCCCTTTTAGCGACGAACCCGGAATATAGGGCAAACCAGAAATGGGGTTCTTGATAATGGGCGTATCAATCCCGCCAATTTTCACTCCGGCATCACTGCCTCCAATATGCAAGCCACTAAGCAGCAGTATCTTACCTTCTATCTTATGTGTTTTAATCATGATCTCCTCCTTTTATTTCTTGGGGAAAAAGCCTACAATGGCTTCCATTACGTAGCAGGCATCTTTAAACCTGGTTTCGGATTCACCAATTTGCTCCACCAGTTCGCTGATAAAGGTGAGCATATCATCTGGGATTTCTGATGATTTAGCTGTTTTACGATAGGACATCTTGGCGGCAAGCAGTTTGATGAGGATCACGCGCTCAGTTTGGGGAGCGGTGATGTCCCTGATGCGCAGGAATTCGTTGTAAAAACCGCGTAACTGAGTACCGGTAAGCCGGTTGTCTGCCATCAACTGTGAGAAATCTTTCGCATATTCGCTCACCCATTTGATGTTTAGCTTGTCACCCGAAAAGAATTCAAAACCCTTGTCCCATCTCCGGATGGGGGATTTGTTCCCATAATTGCTATTCTGAAAGCTCATTATCTCCTCCTGAAAGGTTATATTTTCGGTTCTTATATAGTGTTTTGTGCAAAGGCACACGCAGATAGCGCATTTCTTTGTCCAGCCAGGCCAGCTCCTGCAGTTTGCGGGCAGCGTCTGTTTCCGGATCGAAATTGCGTTTGAGATCATACATTAAGTAGCTTTTATAGAGCAGGTCTTTCACTTCCTGCTTTTTTTCGAAGTTTTGCGCCATATCGGTGTATTGCAGCAGGCGATAGAGAAATTGGGTGCTGAAACCCTTGCTTTTGCCTTCGGCTTCCCTCAGCCACCGCTCAAAGTGATCGGCCCAGGCCATCACATCTTTCATTTCCTTCCAGGGCACAATGGTTTCAAAGAGATAGATGGCATTTTTGGTCGTTTGAGCACGATCATCATACTTCTTGGCAGACTTAAGATCATTCTCGGCACTCTCAATGGCATATTTGATGGGGGCTTTGCCATGCAGGAGCCTGAGCGCTGCGCAAAAAATGCAGATCAGGATGGTCTCCACAATAGGCTTTGAACTGCCTGTCCAGATCTATCGCCAAATCCAGCATGAGATTCCAGGGACCGATCAGACAGAAGTCATCTCCTCCGGTATAAACGATGTACACTTTGTTATGATACTTTGGCGTAGCATCGATCAGTGCCGGCAGATAAGCCGAAAAGAACCAGTCGATAGTGGCCGAAAGTGTGGCATACTGAGTGATGCTGAAGCCTTGGTCAGATTTCCTGCCATTCCGGTTGTAGCGCAAACCCAGGCTAAAGATATTGCCCAGATTATCCACGTCACCTTTCAGGACGGCATTCAGCGGTACCCCAAGATATTTGCCTTCAGAGCTTTCCTGCATCGCTAGCAAGGCCAATTGATCGAAGCTAAGGATATCAGAATCCCATTGGTCATCATCTTTAGCAGCCTTGTGGATCAGGTTCTTTTGCGCCGGATCAAGCAAGTGATACTGCGGCAGAGCAGTTGCCAATGGTTGGTAGGGATAGTGCAAGAGGGCACGCTCTGACATGTCCTTCACGCAAAATACATAATCATCGTCAGAGATCGGATTTCCCGGCTCGAAGGGCTCGAGCACCCAGGACTCCTCGAAAAAGCGATAGATATGTATCCCGCTTAGCTTGACCCTTGTGGATGATGTAATGCCTGCGTTTTGGGGATGATCTCCCCCAGCTTGATCTCCTGGTAGCAGGATTCGCAAATCTCTTCCGGGCTTTCTACAGTTTTCTTTCCACATTGCGTGCAGAGCTTAGAGTAGTAGCTCTGCTGATTGATCAAGAAGTTTTTGCATTGCCAGGCAGAATCCCGCAATAAGTAGCTGGAGTGCTTGCGCAATTTGGCTTTCTCCAGATTGTGGATGAAGCGATCCAGGGTATCAGGGAAGTTGTTCATCATCAAATCCCGGAAGCAAATCGGGGTCTGCCAATCCAGATTCAGGGAGATTGCGCCTTCAAACTGCCCGAAAAACTCCTGCTCAGTTTCGGGCTTGAGCATTTCCAGATAGTCCGTAACCGCCTGGGTATGTGGAGCCAGCAACATGAATTTGCCACCGGCATTCATCAATACGCATTGACGGGGTAGAGACAATTCGCGGCATATACGCTGCAACACCATGTCGCAGAGCATCTTGATCTTGAAGGATCTGGCTCGCAGGGTTTTTGCCGCTCCCCGGGAATGTTCGTGATTGAGGTCAAAGAGGTAAGATTGGATACCGCTGAGATCTCCCCCAATCAAGAGCAAAGGCTGTTCTTCAGATTTCTGACAGGTTCCGCAGCTTGGGTTTCGCTTCAGGATTTGCCTGATAGTAGAGAAACAGCGCGCTGGCAATGGCGGCTGTGTTTCGGCTATGATAGTATAGTGAATTTGTGGGATCGGCTTCCATCGTGTTTGATGGTATGCTCCACAGATACTTTTCCAGTAATGAATCAAGGGCGTCGATGAAGTTTACTTTGCCTATAGATCCCGCTGAAAAGGCTTTCACAAGGTTGATGAACTCGGTGTTAAACTGTGTGTAAACGTCACGATATGAATCCACCAAGGCGTTTTTTTGTGCCCAACTCGAGCGGAAATGCCGAATCATCCAGCGGGGATTTTGCGCAGATCCTATAGGCGTTTTTCTTTGAATTCTTGCCCCCCAGGCATACATCCGTAAAGATGCTGCTCAAGGGCTTGCATTTGTATGCGCCTCTTTGGATTTCTTCATCATCCGGGGCTCTGTCCCACATTGAAGAAACCCTGTCACCAAGAATCAGACACTGAATAAGCCAATACTTTTCAGAGTCTGCGGCATTCGCGTAAGCTTCGGGCTTGTGATGGCTGGCGGCAAGATTGGCTATCTCCTGCCACCAGGGGTCATGTTCTGCCAGAAGCTTGAAGAAATGCTCTGTCCACATCACGTGTAAATGGCTAATGCGGGATTGGTAAACCGGACATCGGGATTCATATATGGATTTGGGAATATCCACTTCAGCTCTTTGCATCAGTTTACCGATGTCGTGTAACAATCCGGCTAAAGCCATATCGTACACATCAATCATACTGCCTCCTTTTATGTAGTTTATGATTCTTTTAATATCTTGTATTTACCCAGGCCAAAGGTACATTGCTTGCCCACCTGCAGGATGCTGCCCAGACGCAGCAAGGCCACTGTATCAGGCTTGGGAGCAGTGATTTTCATAGAGCCAATCAGGCCGCCTAAACTCATCGATTGGTTCTGTCTAAAGCTCCGGCGATACATTTCCTGCCAATGGAAATCATGCTCTATCTGAGGAGCATCATGCCATATCTCCGGTAAAGCCAGATGTGATTCATTGTAGACCCTATCGATGTAGGATACGCGATAATACAATCCCCGAAAAAAAGCGTTCCAGGAAAAATCACGCATCAGCTTGCCTTCATGCTTCATGCGTAGAGGAGTGAGAAAGCTCAGGTTGAGATAGTCTGCGGGCTCCGGACGAAACTTGAGCGACCGAATCTGTGGTTTATCTACGCTGTCCTTAGCTATGGAATAGAGCACATTCTTTTTGCTATCAATGATACTCAGGATGCGGATGGGATGCCTTTCTCCTTTGATGAGGAGGGGGAACTCTTGCATTTGCAAGATGCAGTGCAGAATGGTACTGCTATACTTAGTGATCGCGCCCATAAACAGGTATTCGATATCGATTGAGCCCTGAGCGCTATTGAGGTGCCTGATTATGTATGGTTTAAAATTCTCGAACCCTGTTGGATCAGGTTCGAAAATGATTTTATACAGACAGTTTTGCATAGAGCAATCCCCACACTCGATCCTCTTTTGAATGCAGAAAGTCCCTTTTAGGACGCGACCGAAAACACCTCTCATTGCAGAATGAAAACTCTGCTCAGGCACTTCCTTGCATCCAATGCTTAAAGATACAATAAGCTTGAAATACGTGATGCTCATAGCTGAGACCTCTCTTATCCGAGCAGCATGATATACTATTTATGGAAGTAAAATCATGCTTGATTCATATCTTTTGGATCAGCCATAATATGTCAAGTAACTTTTTCCGATATTATACTGGACTTTTCGAAGAGACTTATCGTAGCTTTGTCTCCCTCGGAGTTGAAAGCGCTATCCCAATTTCGTGAAGCCAAGCCAATTACGCTTATCTCCCAATCCACATCGGAGCTGATAATGTCCGGCGCTTTCGACTTCGAGCAGCGTGCATGCCTTCCACC
>JAJOKA010000223.1 GCA_021206555.1 Candidatus Cloacimonadota bacterium
GCGTATTGTGAGGATCGCCGCTGTCATAATCGCTTCGCTTAATCAGGAATCAAATAAGACGGTATCTGATTTTTGGCAAATAGCAACAAAGCACTTGACAAGTAATTTGCCCCTCAGTTTCTTTGACCTGATAGTATAAACTTCCAGGAGTATAGTATGAACAGGTTCCAATGATGGTCTTTGTTTTTGTTTTTTGGGGTTTTTACCCATGGTCACGGACAGCTAGTATTAAATGAGATTTTGGCTTCGAACCAAGCTGTAAACGCAAACTCATTTGGTGAATATGGGGATTGGATTGAGCTTTATAACGCATCAGTGGATGCGATAGACCTGACAGGCTACTTTTTATCTGATAGTTCCAGCAATTATGAGCTTTGGAGCTTTCCTTCCGGCCAGATCGAGCCGGGTGGGTTTTTACTGATCTGGGCTACCTCGCGTGACACAGTAACAGCTGAGGGTGAAATCCACACGAGTTTCCGCGTCAGCAACCAGGAAACCATTACCTTGTCCGATCCTCAGGGCAGATCTTGGATCAGAGCATATTGCCGGTGCTACAATCTGATAACTCTTGGGGCCGCATTACCGATGGTGATGGCGATTGGGCGTATTTTCTGCAGCCCACTCCCAACCTCAGCAATAGTGTTGAAACCGGATATTTTGGCTTTTTGGAGATGCCTGAGTGCAGCCATGCCGGTGGATTATATCCACAAGCTTTTGAGCTGAATCTCATCAGCAGCGATCCCGAAGCTCAGATCCTCTATACGTTGGATTGCTCCGTCCCGGTTTTGGGAGCCCCGAGCACTTACATCTTTGATCCTGATTTGCCCATTAACATCTATGATCGCAGCTTTGAGCCAAACGAGCATTCGATGATTCGCAGCACTATCCCCTGGGATGGGACCGCACAAAATGAACAGAACGCATGGTTCCCTCCCAATGGACTGGTGCGCAAAGCAAATGTCGTCCGTTACAAAGCAATCAGACCCGGCTATCTGGATAGCGAATTGAGAACTGAGAGCTATCTGGTGGGCAACGAAGCACTGCAAAGCTATGAAGGATCCCGATCTTATCCCTGGTAACCGAGAGAGACAACTATTTTTCGGACACACATGGTATTTATGTGCCTGGAACCGATGCTGAAGGAAACCCCAATACGACATTCGAGACCGCAAACTTCACGCAAAACTGGGAACGCGAGGCCTATCTCCAGTTTTGGGAGGCAGACCGGATCAATGGCTTTGAATCAAGGGTGATCACCCAAGTCCATGGTTTTGGTTCTCAATCCTTTAACCGCAAGGGACTCAGGATGGAGTTTAAGGGTAGCGAAGGCATATCAAATCTGAATTATCCCATATTCGGGGACGGGATAATGGAATCCTTCGATAGATTTGTGGTGAGAGCATCAGGTCAGGATGCTCATCGCACCAGTTTTCGCGATGCCGTGGCGCATTCATTCTTTTTGGATAAGGACATTCTTGCCTCCAGGTCACGACCGGTTGTGGTATTTATCAATGGCGAATACTGGGGGATTCACAACATCCGTGAACGTGCTGATGAGCGCCTGGCACAACGAGTGTACCAAACAGACATCGAGCAAATGGACTGTTTGGAATTCTCTCAAGCCGTCATGAGCGCTCGCACCGGTGATACCCAAAGATGGAACGCGATCAGGGATTTTGTGCATCAAAACGACCTTGATGTACCAGAGAACTATGCTGCTATAGCCGAAATGATCGATCTGGATAACTTCATTGAATACTACATAGCCCAGATCTTTGTGGCCAATGTGGGATGGGCAAATTGGAACAATCGCTTCTGGAGACATAAACCGGAGCAGGATCTTCCGGGACAGTATTATGATCCTGACGCGATGAACCCATATCGGGACGGCAGATTTCGCTGGATTTTCTTTGATATCGATAAGGGACTGGGCTTCCAGCAGTCTGTAACCGCCAACACTCTGCAATATGCCGGATCGGTGGGAACCTGGACGACCGCATCTTCGTGTTCTTCCGCAAACTGATCGGAGCCACCGACTCATCCGGTAACCCTGTGAGTGATCCACATGGGCTGTATTCCAATGGCAGTCAGCTTTCAGAGCCGAACTTACTAACCGCATTTGCGATGCGCTAAACACAAATTTGCATCCATCCAGAACTTCGGCCTTGATCGATTCCTTCCAGGCACAATATGCTCCCTATATAGCCAGAGCATATCGAGCGGTGGACAAATGCCGGAGACCACCACTTCCTGGAATAGCCACGTAAACAGCATGCGGAACTTCGTGAACAACAGACCTACCCAAATGCGCAATCACGTTGCCAACAAATTCCAGTTCCATAACGGGACGGCAAATCTGAGTCTGGATGTCAATAACTCCAGCATGGGTTACCTCCAGCTAAACTCGCTCACACTGGGAGCCAATCCGGGCTGGGAGGCTTTGCCCTTCACCGGCATCTACTTCAAAGACAATCCTGTAAGCCTCAGAGCCATCGCCAATCCAGGCTATAGATTCATTGGCTGGATCGGGATCGAAAGCAGTTCTGACAGTTTACACCTGGCTCTCTCAACTGATCTGCAAATCTCGGCAGTGTTTGAGCCGGATGAGCAAGATTTTGAAGGGGATGCGCTTAATCCGGAACCCTATAACCTCAATCTGGGGCCCTATAGCTTTCTGGGTTTTAGCCCTGATAGCCCCGCCGGCACTTATCCTCCGAACATGCGCTTTTTGATGGCAGCAGGAGGAGACCCCAACCTCAATGCCGAAATGACGATTGCCTACGACAGCCCCTATAATCTCGAATCTCGCACTCGAATCGAAGGGCTCGCTTATGATGGCATTGCCATGGTCAATACCGGAAATCCGCCTTCCACCGGTTCAGCCGGCTATTTGGGCGCCATGGTCCTGGGCTTAAAAACCACGGGACTAAGTGATGTGAAGCTTAGCTTCACTGCGGAAACGATGGAAGTGAATAGCCGAATATATGGTATAGCCCTGCAATATCGGATCGGCACAGAAGGCCTGTTCAGTGATGTCCTGATCGATGATGAACCGGTACGCTATATCCGCAATGAGCAGGCCGGTCATCGTCAGACTTTCTTTGGCATACCTTTGCCGGCTGTGTTGAATAACCAGGCTTATGTGCAACTGCGTTGGAAGTATTATTATATCTCCGGCAGCAGTGGAGCACGCCCCAAATTGCGTCTGGATGATATCTTCGTTTACGCAAACATCACAATCTTCCCTCTGGGGTGCTGATCAACGAAGTAATGTCATCCATCGATAGCTGGGATCATCCCATGGCAGAAGATGACCTGGGGACATTCTCTGACTGGATCGAGCTTTACAACAACGGGGATCAGCCACAGAATATCTATGGCTGCTACCTCAGTGATAATGAAGCACACACAGGAAGATGGCTAATCCCCAATCTCAGTATTGCTCCACACTCCTTTCTGCTGGTGCGGGCATCAAATCACAACCGGCAACAGTATAATCAAACGCTACACACCAATTTCGCTATCAGCAGCGCCGGTGAACCCATATATCTTGTTGCGCCAGATGGCACAGTATTGGACTTTGTGGCAGAGCAAGCCATCCCCACCGATCATTCTCTGGCCCGAATCCCGGACGGAAGCGATAACTGGGTAATAAGCAACAACCCCAGCCCCATTGCCCCAAATCTTGGTATCATGCCTCCGCAGGATGTTCAGATCGTGCATGAGGAAGGAGTTTTGCGTCTTTCCTGGCAAGCAGAAATCCCAAATGCCAGGTATCAGGTGTATGCTGCTGATAGTCCCCAAGCTGAAATCTGGCAATTGATCCTCAGCACCAGCGAAAGCTACGCGGAATTTGATACTGCTGAGTTGGGTGATCGACAGTTTTTCATGATACGGGTGCTACTTGATGATTAACAAAAAAAAAGGCCTTTAAGACTCCCATGAGCTTGCTGCCCAGACTTTTAGCGAGGCTAAATAGCGAGAGACCGCAATGAGCACCAAGAAGGCAAACAACTCCTGGACCGGAGATGAAGAGCTGGATGAACTGATCGACGGTTAAGCGTCTGATCGCAAGGCAAAAGCGGATGAGCCGCTTGATCCGGGTTGTCTGTTTTTCTTCCTGCTGACTGTGATGAGCATTCTGATTATCCTTGGCATATTGCTGTGGGGATATCTCTCAGCTGCTTTTACTGCATAGGAGCTTCTTTGGCTACTACGCGCGGTCTTGCCAAGAAAATATTTGACAGGAATTCCGCAACCTATCCAAATGGCCAAAACGACTGCATATCGCTCGCAAAACGCGTGGCAAGGATAGGAAATGAGATTCTTGAAGCACTAAAAGACCCAAAGTCCCAGCTGTGTGTGATCCTGGACAGCCTTTATGATGGCGTTACATCGTGAATCCACAGCGCATCATTCTCTATTGGAACAAAGCTGCCGAAGAGCTCACCGGCTTCAGTGCCGCTGAGGTTTTGGGCAAAAGCTGTAGGGATGACATCCTCAATCACATAGACGAGAATGGCATCCTGCTCTGCCGCGGCGCCTGCCCACTACTGAGAGCCATGCAAAGCCGAAGCAAAACCAGTGCCAAGGTCTATCCCAAACACAAAAGCGGCAGAAGATTTCCGGTGGAAACCCATGTCTCCACCCTCATCGAGGAAGATGGCACCTTGGTGGGAGCCATTGAGGTCTTTCGCGATATCACGCTGCAGGAAGAGTATCGCATACTGCAAGAGAAGTTTAATAGCATGCTGCGCAAATATGTCTCTGATGCAACCTACAGCAGCATCGAGGATTCATTACGCGCTGATAAAAAGCAGCGGTCAAACCCGGATGGTGGACATGAGCGTGCTCTATCTGGACGTGGTGAGCTTCACCACATATTCTGAATCCAATCCCCCCAATGAAGTGGTTAAAATGCTCAATGATCTCTTTGGCATTTCAGAAGTAGTGATCCGAGAGCACTTTGGCGATATAGACAAATTCATCGGAGATGCCATCATGGCGGTCTTTCACGATGCTTCCGATGCCGTGCGGGCCGGCATGAAGTTGCTAAACACCGCTTTGCCGGAAATGAACCGCATCCGTAGCGAACAGAACAAAGCCGAAATCGCCGTAAGAATCGGGATCAATAGCGGGCTCTTGCTGCAAGGCGACGTGGGCACGGAAGTGCGCAAGGATCTCACCGTGATCGGAGACACGGTGAACGTGGCTGCCAGAGTGGAAAAAGCAGCCTTTCCGGGATGCCTGATGATCTCAGAAGCATGCCTGGCCCGGCTCTCGCCCGAGCTGGCAGCTTGCTTCGAATATCACCACTCCGAACTGCTCAAAGGCAAGACGGAGGAGATCAAGCTCTATATCTGCGAGGGCAGTGTTGATTATGATGAGTAGTAGATCCCATAGGCATCGACACGTCTGTTCCACCCCATGCCCTGCCATGACTATGTCAATTCGGGAGTGAGTTGCGGATTGGATCAGATTTTGCAAGTTGCATTAGCATCAAAGCACGCATAAGGAGCGAAAATGAAGTATGTTCTGATTGTTATGATTGTTATGTTCTGTACTGCCCTATGGGCAAAAGACGGGGTCTATACTTTTCATGGAAAGGAAGGAGCCATCATTGGTGTTTGGGGCTTTGCTGAATATGCCTATGGCAGTATCAACAATGTGAACATGCAAGGCATGCAAAGTGGTCTGGCAGTGGAATTTCTAAGTCATATCCAGGTAAAAGTATTCAAATCACGCTATGCTGGGCACACGCTTTGGTTTGACGCAGCCAAATATTACTTTAAAGGCTCCGGCGTGCGATTGAGCCCAGTGTTCCACGTCATCGGGCTTGACTTTTTGCCCTCCATTGGATTGGAAAATGGCACCATCGAAATTGGCGAAGGAGAGTACACACACTGGCTTTGGGGAGATCAATACATGGACTATCGAGAAGAGACGATCTACTATGTCCCTATCTCGCTGGAAGTTCAAGCCAAGATTGGTAGGATATTGCTGCTATCTGGAAGATACTTTGTGACTACAAATTCAGATTATCCTATGAATGGTTTCTGCCTGATGCTGGGCTTAGGCTGGAAGTAAATAGCTGAGTATAACTATTTTTGCTGTTGCTTCTCCGCTTTTTTGCGCAGGTTTTCTTCCCGTTCCTTGCGGTGATAGATCAGATGCAGCTCAAAGCCCACAAAGGCCAGAAATAAACCCAAAAGTGCCTTGAATCCGATCCAGCCACTGAGGCCAAAGCCATCCCAGATCAGCAGTAGTGCCAGCGCTATCGTGGGAAACTCCACCGCCGCGATATAGTATTTATGCATGTTTTCTCCCTGTCTTTTTGTCAATTGAGCAGTCGATGTCGCGTGAATCTGACTGCTCGTGAAACTTCTTTTTCTTGCCCTTGGTCTGTCAAGCAATTACTGTCGGGGCTTACTTCGTGCGGCATCATATGTGCTGAAAAGAGTCACTGAAATCTGCAAATTGGGTCACCGAAAACTGCAAATTCCAAAATAGATACAAATCCAAGACTCTAAATACTACCTAACGAAACACGTACTGGTATATTGCATATATCATTACGGGAATTGTTATCTTGATTTGAAGCTGATTATAGTGACAACCACTTGGACAAAACATTGCCCGATTTGCAGGTTTTGGTGATCAAAACAATGAAATTTACTAAAACTATGTCCAAGTGGTTTTCTGCAAATGCTTTTCGGATATCCTATTCTCTCTTAGACTTACCTATTTTGTCCAAGTGATCGCTATTTGCAGATTTTCAGTGACTCTTTATACCTGGTGCCGCGCGCGTCCTTGCGTCCCGGAGAGCTGTCATAAATCTCGATGTTGTAATACACCACTGCGATGTAGTCGCGGGGAAAGTCACCATGGAAGAAGCTGTGGATCAGGTTCACATAGCGCACGATGCCCTGTTCATATTCACTTAAGTTTGGATCCAGAGGATGCAGGAGCCGGGCGATCTGCTTGATCTTGAAAGTGGGGATATCCAGGAATACCGTTACGCAAGCTGGATTGAGCATCTGATTGATGAAGGTCTGGGTATTGTAGCCCGGTTCGGAATACAGCTCCAGTGAGACTAACTGATTGGAGCTGAAGATGTCTTCCGCGTTTTGATAGAGGCTGTCCAGGATATTGAGCTTGGTGAGCATGTCGCTGTCCATATTGCTCTCTAAAAGCTCTGTGATCTCAGTCAATCTATCTGCTTTGGGCAGGAACCCGGATCCCTTCACGGCGTTATTCAGCTTGAACCTGGAATCGCTTCGGGCCATGCCCCAAGTGGCCACCATGCCATTGTGCGGACCGGAAAGCCGGGGCTGTTGGCGCTCTCCTCCGCTCAGCATCTGGCGAAAGACTTCCAGGTATTCTGTGCGACGGAATTTGTTCCAGTCCCAATATGACTTGGGGAAATCCACCAAAGGCAGGGTAGTCCATTCGCCATCCACTTTTGCCCTGATGCTATTGCTATCAGGAGCCGGGGTCTCGGCAGAGCTCTGCACACAGTAGCCATCCTGCCAGAAGGTCTCCGGATTGAAAGTGTTCTCAGCCATTAAACTGCTGCCGATGAAGATGATAATGAAAACTAACATACTTGTTCGCATTGATACTCCTTTCGTGAGTCAAAGATTTGTAGATAAAGGATTGCTTGGTAATGGCCTTTCTCTGTCCGAGCGCGCGCGTGATAGGGCTATTCTGAATCATGTAAATCTCCTTGTTGTTATACCAAAGCAGGACACATGAAAGTATAGCCAAGATAAAGCCACGCGCAATCCAGAATTGAACGCTCGCACTAGCTGAGCTCACTAAGAAGTGAAATATGGTGGAGCATCCAGGCATTTATGGTCATGGGCGATTGCCGGATATTCGAACGAATAACTCTGCTTGACTATTATGGCCTCTTTGAATTGATGACCATCGCTTGCACGAGCAAAAGGATAAGAATGCGTAAAATAAAGAACATAGCTATCATCGCACATGTAGATCATGGCAAAACTACCCTGGTGGACGCCATGCTGCGTCAGGCCGGAGTTTTTCGATCAAATGAGAAAGTGGTCGAACGAGTAATGGATTCCAATGACATCGAAAAAGAGCGTGGCATCACGATATTTTCCAAGAATGCCTCGCTGGTCTATAAAAACATCAAGATCAATCTGGTGGACACTCCTGGGCACTCGGATTTTGGGGGAGAAGTGCAACGCATCATGAAGATGGTGGACAGCGTGCTGCTCTTGGTGGACGCCTTTGAAGGCCCGATGCCGCAGACCAAGTATGTCTTGCGCAATGCTCTGGCTTTGGGGCTCAAACCCCTGGTGGTGATCAATAAGATTGATCGGCCTCATGCCCGGGCGCATGACGTCTTGGACATGATCTTCGAGCTCTTTTTGGAGCTCAATGCCTCGCATGATCAGCTGGATTTTCCGGTGATCTACGCTTCCGGTAGAGATGGCTACGCGGTGGATGAACTGAATGATGAACCGCGAGATATCTTCCCACTTTTGGACATGGTGATCCGTGAAGTTCCTGACGCTCTGGGTGATACCAAGCTTCCTTTTCAGATGCTGATCTCAGCGATCGAGTATGACAATTATCTGGGCAAGATGGGCACCGGCAAAATCCATAGTGGCATCGTCCACACCGGTGACGAAGTGATCCTGCTCAAACGTGATCAAAGCCAAGTGCCCTATAAAGTTACAAATCTCTTTACCTACGAAGGGCTGCGTAAAAAAGAAGTCAAAACTGCCCGTGCCGGAGATATCGTCACCATTGCCGGTCTGGACTTGATCGACATCGCTGAAACGGTCTCGAGTCGTGAAAACCTCGTTCCACTCACCGGTATTGACATCGACGAACCCACTATCGCGGTGGAATTTATCATCAATGACTCTCCCTTCATGGGCAAAAGCGGTAAATGGGTCACTTCCGGTAAGATCTGGGAACGCCTGCAACGCGAACTCCAGACCAATGTGTCCCTGGTGGTAGAGAAAACCGCTTCGGCAGACACTTTCCTGGTCAAAGGTCGCGGTGAATTGCAGCTTTCCATTCTGATGGAAAACATGCGCAGGGAAGGCTATGAATTTCAGATCTCCAAGCCCCGGGTGCTCTATAAAGAAGTGGATGGCGTCACTCTGGAACCCATTGAACTTTCCATCGTGGACGTGGCCGAGGAATTTGTGGGCACTGTCATCGACCTGATGGGTGGCCGCAAGGGTGAACTGATCAATATGACTCCGCCACTGGAAGGCTATTCCCGTCTGGAATTCAAAATTCCGGCTCGCGGATTGATCGGTTGCAGAAATGAGTTTATGACTATCACTCGCGGCACCGGAACCATGAGTCAATGCTTCTATGGCTACGAGCCCTACAAAGGCGAAATCTCGGGAGGGGGACACGGATCCCTGGTCTCTCTGGAAACAGGAGTAGCTCTGGGATATTCTCTGAACAACTTCCAGGCACGCGGCACCTTCTTCATTCATCCCAATACTCAAGTCTATGCCGGCATGGTGGTGGGTCAACATAGCAAGGATAAAGACCTGGTGATCAACGTCTGTCGTGGTAAAAAGCTGACCAATAACCGCGCTGCGGGCAAGGATGATGCCATGAAACTGATCCCGCCTCGCATCTTTACCTTAGAACAAGCCATGGAATATATCGGGGATGATGAGCTGTTGGAGATCACTCCGGATAGCATACGCTTGCGTAAGAAGATCCTGCATCACACGGATCGCAAACGTTTCGAAAACTCTGAGGGCTAGGGTGGATGCTTCATCATGAAGCATCTAAACGTCAGGATGACGTTTCCACAATGTAGCTGCTGCATCTTGAAGCGTGAATGGAGATTGGTCTGCCAAGCTCCTGCTTGGCAATCACTTTGAGTCCTGCGGGCTATTCGTAACGGAGCTTTCCAAAGCTCCCCAGGCATTATCGCGTAGCATCGGAATGCTACGTTACGAAAGGGCGCTGTCGCTGTACCGCCTATATCTATTCGATGTCACCCTTCGAGGATATTCCCGGTAATAGAATCTTGCCACCCCGGAGCATTCCTGCCCTTCTGTAGCCTGACAATCTCCTGAGAGTCTCTTGAGGACTTCTTGAGCCCGGCTCAGGAACTCCTCAAGAGGCTATCAAGTGGCGTTCGGGCCAGAAGAGGGCTAAGCATCGCTGTGCTAGGCTTGATATCAGCCCCGGGCCTTATCCTATCTGCATCTTCCCACCTTGAAGCAATACGCGTTCAAGCGCTGAGCCCTTATCCAAATCATATAGTGTGATATCATAATGATATATTTTGTGGCCTACGTGACGGAAACGCTCGATATAAGTGCCTGCAAATCAAGCTTATCTGCTAAATGGCACAGTTGGCACAATATTTGCATGATTAAGCCCAATAAAGCCAAACAATGAGGTGAGAATGATGAGACACATGACACTATTTCTGATCCTGATCCTGCTGCTGGGCATTCAGGCCTGTCAGGTCAGTTGCAACGGGATCTCCGAGGGTAACACGCTCGTGGAAGGATACCGCCTGAATTACGTGGGCGAAATCGAGCTCAA
>JAJOKA010000019.1 GCA_021206555.1 Candidatus Cloacimonadota bacterium
CCCGCTCTTCCCCGGAGCCTTCAGTAGAGCTCTGCTCTTGAAGAGGATTTTCGTGAAAGGGGCTGATGCGGGATGTCTCTGATCTCGAACTCTATCAGCCCCAGCACAATTGCTGCCAGCAGCCTTCAGCAAACGGGTGTCTCACACCCCAGCATCATCAAGTTCAGCCTGAATCCGAATGAGTATTATCTCATCGAAAATCGTAGCGTTGATCCCGATGGGGATGGTGGTACAGCAGTATATGGCACTCTGGACAGCAGAGTGATTCTCTATCCCACAGCTTTCGCGGACGCTGCGAATAATCCAACTTATGAGTATGATTATCTTTTGCCCTCATTTATCAAAGCGGACGGATCAGCTGTTGGTGGCGGTTTGATGGCGTGGTATGTGAATGAAAACGTGATCTACCATGAAGGCAGCATCCTGGAAGATGGCAGCTTGTGGTCAAACTTCCAGAATAATACGGTAAATACGAACTTTACCCGTCCCGGGGTAAGGGTCTTGGAAGCTGATGGATTGCAGGATATCGGGCAGCCGTATTCCGCATACTGGACAGGCACTCCGTATGAGTATTTTCACGCTCGCAAGCCTGAATTGAACAGCAACGGGCAGTTTGTCAGATGGTCATCCGAAGCCTGGCGTCCCAAACTGAGTGCCTTGACCGATCCGGCGATGCTGGATGCAGCGGGTTTGGGCAGCATGTATCATCTGGACAATATCTCAGACCCTGCTGCCGTGATGAGCTTTATCTTAAAGAGTTCATTCTTTGATGATACCTTCACGGCTGATCTTGATGCGGGTCTTCGCAGCGGTCCGGCCATCAACACAAACTATAGTGATCTGGCCATTCCCTTTTTCGGTGCAGACGGAATCCAGCTCTTCTCCTATCTGAACAACGAATGGCAAGACCTGATGGGTGCGTCCGAAATCATGGATTGGTTCTTCGATATCCCCTGATCAGTGAAGACACCAATGCCGATGGGTATAAAGAGCTGATCGGGATCCGTGGTAAAGTAATGCATTTCATTGATTACGCAAATATCAATCCCACTTTTCGTCAGATTACTTTTCCCGATAGCCTGTATGCCCCAATCACGCATAATCAAGCTGTTTACACGCACACTGATAACTGTGTTTACAAGGTTAGTGACTTCGGAATTGCCAATTTTTGCAGCTTTGGCGATATCAAGCGCCTGGCAGCCTGGCAGGATCAGCTGGTGATCCTCAAACTCCGTGAACTGGTCATCGTCAACAATCAGGATTTCATGCTATTGGATGCGATCGAATTGGTTGAGGACTGTGGTGACTATGATCCGGTGCTTTGGTATTATGAAGACCGGTACATGATCTATGTAACCGCCAATAGCGGTAATATCTACCGCTATGACGGCTCAAACTTGAAGAAGATCTTCACGAATCACAGTGATTATTTGCCATCCCAGCCGGCTTTGTTCGTGGATGATGACCATGGAGTCCAGCTCTTCTTCGGCTTGGGCAACCGAGCTTACCTAATGATGAATAATGGTGCCCTGAACAGCCGTTTTCCGCGCTATCTGGATGGGGTTTACATCCAGGAGCATGGCTACAGCAGAGCGCTTAAGACTTCGGAAGGCAATCTGATGCATCTGCCGGTAAAAGACCAGGGTTATCTGGGAGTCTATGACAATGCTAGCCTTAGCCCGGAGTATTCGCTGCTGTATCCCATCAATGCAGCATCCTGGGAGATCACCAGACAGGATTTCATGCAATACGATGAACGTGAACAAAGCCTGATCTGGAACTATCCCATATCCACCGCGACTGCTTATCGGGGATTCATTCACACCAAGACTTTTAGCGAGAATCCCATTCTTTGGAATGGCCGAAACAATGCTGCTTCCGGGGCCATCACCGGGATGCCGGAAAATGAGGGTATGCCACCTTTGGGCGCACTTATGGCCTATGTGTTCCCCAGTCCGGTGAAGTCAAATGCCTTCCGTATCAGGCTTGTAGGGGCAATCCAGCCGGTGCAGATCGACATATATGATATCTCCGGAACCAGAGTAATCAGCAAGAATATCACAGAAGTGAGTGCGCTCGAAGACGTCGAGCTTGACGCCGGTCGCCTAAGTTCCGGGGTGTATATAGCCTATATCAAGAGTAAAAACAATAGCAAAACCATCAAGTTTGCCGTAGAAAAGTGAGGAGTGAGCCATGCGTAAGATAATATGCCTTGTTCTTTTAGCCTTGGTGATGGTCAGTCTCTTTGGCCAGGGGTCGGAAGATTGGTTGTGGGGAGATCAAAAAGAGGAAAAGCAGGAAGCTCCCATTGACGATCCGGATTTCATCCGGGTGAATTATCAAAGGAAGGACGCGCGTCTGGCGATGCTATTCTCCATGCTCGTCCCCGGTGCCGGACAGTATTATGCAGACAAAAGCTCTTGGACTACCTACCTCTTTCCCGTCCTGGAAGTAGGAATGATTGCCGGGATATTCGTGTATAGCAATAGAGGTGACAGCAAGACTAAGGATTTTGAACGCTATGCCAATGGCGAAGAGATTCAATACACATTGGGCGATGGGACGGTTATCACTACCACTCGTTATGATCGAAGTCGCCAATCACGCATAGAAAACATCCTGATGGGGCTGAATGCTCAGGACATTTACGAAAGCAGTTACTTCCGCTTGGATCAGACCAATACTCAGCATTTTTACGAAGACATCGGCAAATATCCGCATTATGTCTTCGGTTGGGCAGATTGGTATTATCACTTTGCCACAGACGAAGCCGGGGCCGAAATGAGCCCAATATGGCATCCCGGTGGACATGATGATAATCCGGGCTGGATCTGGAGTGGAAACTATCCCCTTTGGGAAGACCCCTCGCAAGGATACTTTGTAACAGTCCCTGTGGAAAACAACAATCATGCCTCCAGCAGAATGCGAGAGAAATATGTGGAAATGCGCAATGATGCCAAAGCGGAATATGCCATATCCAGGGGATTTACCTTTGGCTTGGCTTTCAATCACCTGGCCGCCGGCTTGGATGCAGTTCGTTTGGCTCGTAATGCCAATAAAGGCGTATTGAGTGATAGCGGATTGCGCTTCAACTATTATGCAGCCATGCGTGACAATGTGCTAACCCCCACTTTGGGATTGAACTGGAAGTTCTGATGTCACGGCTCGCTATCCACAGAACCTTGTTGATCCTGTTAGCTAGTATGATGCTGGTTCCGGTCTGGGCACAATCAAAATTGCCTTACATGGCAATGAGCGCGCTGGTGCCGGGATCGGCAGAATTGGCTTTGGGTAAGACCAACCGGGGTATCGTGCTGCTTGCTTCGGATATCGTGGCTGTATCGGCTTACCTGAAAACATCATACGACATGGATATCCAGAGCAAAGCATACAAGAAATATGCTCAGCACTATGCGGGAGTGGATCCTACCATGCCGCAAAACCACTATCAGGTTGTGCAGGAGTATTTCAGCAGTGTGGATTTTAACAAGTTTCAGGAGATGATGGCGCGCAACTACTTCGTGATTTATCTTAACGATGTGGAAGCTTTTCAAAACTATATGGCGGTAAACACTTATGAAGGAATTGAGGCCTGGCAATGGCAGAGCTCAATGCACTGGGATACTTACAAGGATATGCGCCGCAAGCATCAAAGAACTAAGATCAACCATACTTTAGCCCTGGGGATTATGCTTTTAAACCGGGCAGTGAGTGTGTTGGATATAGCGATAATCAACACAGATGGCAGGCTTCATGCCAGCCCGCATGGCCCCGATGGAGTTCTCTTGGGCTATGAGCTAAACTTTTAGGTGGCACATGATGAAAAGATATATAATGATCGGTCTGATCCTGACTACTCTTTGCAGCCTTGCTGCTCAAAGCAAAGGGAAGGATTTCCTGCTTTCTCTGGCAGTGCCCGGCTTCAGTCAGATCAGTAGCGGTAGAAACTATGGTTACGCCATGCTGGCGACCGAAGCGACCTTGATCGGCACAATGTTCTACCTTTCCAGCGAGTCTCAGCTGATGAGGGATGAATCATACTCCTATGCCCTTAAGTTCGCTCACATCGAACCCCAGGATTATGACTCTGAGTTTTTGAAGAACCTTGGACGCTATAACAGTAGCGGCTTTGAGGCTGATGGCTTCAACGCTACAGTACGTAGAACCGCTCTCAATCTCTATCCCGAAGACCCTGTGGCCCAACAGCTTTATATAGATGAACACAGCTATGGTGAGGCCGAATACTGGCGTTGGGATAGCGTTGCGGATCGGGCTAAATATAACAAACTGCGCAATGACGCGGCGGATCTGGAAAGCTATGGCAAGCTCGCGGTTGGAGTCATGCTGTTTAACCATCTGATGAGCGGAATCGATGTCTTGCGTTACAGCCGTGACCACCGCACCCAGTTCAGCATGGGCATGAAAAAGGGTCATCCTCAACTCAAGGTTTCATACAGGTTTTAGATATGATCGATCTTAGAAGGGAAGAGGCCAGGAATATACTGCTCTGCGTGACGGGTGGAATCGCGGCCTACAAAGCCATTGATCTGGCCAGCATGCTGCACAAAGCCGGATACGCAGTGCGTACAGTGCTTACCAAGAGTGCCGGCCAGTTTGTCACCCCCCCCTCAATTTTGCAGCTATCACTCATGATAGCGTGCACGAATCCCTGTGGGAAGATGCTGACCCCATTCCGCATATCTCCTTGGCAGATTGGGCTGATCTGATCGTGGTCGCTCCCGCTACAGCAAATGCTGTAGCCAAGGCTGCTCACGGGATCGCTGATGATCTGCTTTCCACCTTGCTCTTGGCCCATCAAAAACCGGTGCTTTGGGTTCCGGCCATGAATGTGCACATGTTCGAAAATCCCATCACACAGAAGAATCTATCCCTGCTCAAAGAACGGGGAGATCACGTCCTAAGCCCTTCCGAAGGGATGCTGGCTTGTGGGTATGAGGGACAAGGCAAGTACCCTCCCAATCCGGAGGTCTTGCAGGCGATTGCTTGTTACCTGGAGCATTCAGAAGATCTACGTGGTAAAAAGGTGCTGGTCACCGCCGGTGGCACTTCCGAAGCCATAGACCCCATGCGCACGATTGGCAACAGGTCTTCCGGTAAGATGGGAATTGCCCTGGCCAGAGCCTTGGCTTTGCGGGGCGCGGTAGTAAGCCTGGTCTATGCCAATATCGCGGTGGAAGTCCCGTATCTGGTGCGTGAGGCCATCAAAGTAAGCACTGCGGCAGAAATGTATGAAGCAGTGATCCGCCTCGCTCCCGCTATGGATTGGGTCATCAAGTGTGCCGCTGTATCGGATTACAAGCCTGCAATCACTAATTCCCAAAAGATCAAAAAGGGGGAGAGCCTCACGCTGAATCTGGTGCCCACAGTGGACATCCTGGCAGAACTGGGGCGCAAGAAAGCTCCCGGGCAACTACTGATCGGCTTTGCCGCAGAAACGCAGGATCTTTTGGCAAATGCGCAAAAGCAAACTGATCGCCAAGAGTTTGGATCTGATCGTAGTAAATCATCTGGATAACGCTGCTGCGGATAGCAATCAGATCTACCTCATCGGGAAGGAAGACGCAAATCCCGATGGGCCTCACAGTGGGATGAAAAGCGAGCTTGCCCATCTCATCCTTGATAGGATAATCGCGCTGTGACCTTGCCAACCATCTGCATCACCGGGGCTAATTCCCAGATAGGAAGTTTTCTGGCAGAAGGCTATGCCGCCATAGGCTATCCCTTATATCTGCTGTATCACAACCGAAGTGACCGCATCGAGCATTTATCTCAGCCCAGGCACAGTGTGGATCTCCGGGACTATTGTGCAGTAGAGACAGCTTTTGAGAACAGTCCCGTCCCAATCGATGTTTTAATTCACTGCGCGGCTGTGCGCAGCCATGATTCCAAAGCGCTTCATAAGACTGATCCTCTGCTTTATCGAGAAATCTTCGACAGCAATTTCTACCCAGCATACCACGTGTTACGCGCGGCTCTGCCTTCCATGACCGCCAAGGGATTTGGCCGCGTGGTGCTCTTTGCATCTGATATCACGCGCAGCGGTCTGGCCAATGGCTCTGCTTATGCAGCAGCCAAAGCCGCCATCGCGAATCTGGCAAAAAGCAGTTCCCTGGAGCTTATCAAGCATAATGTATTGATCAATTGCGTCTCTCCGGGTCCGGTGGATACCAATCTGGAAGAAGACTATGATGGCGCGTATCTGGATTTCCGCAAGGGTATTTCGCGCGCCATATTCAGAATAGTGCCGCTAAAGCATTGATCACTAAAGAAGAAATTAAAGCCGTCGTCGATATGTTGATCGATCCTCGGCTGCGCAATATTTGTGGTGAGGAAATCTATCTCACCGGAGGCAAAGCATGAAAAGACTGTTACTGATAACCCTGATCAGCCTCGCAACTGCACTTTCAGCCCAAGTTTTTTATGAATGGAGAGAAGCTGACTTTCAATGTCAAATACGGCATTGTCAGCGCTGCTGAAGCCACCTTGGAAGCCAAATCCTCTGTCTATCAGGGAACTCCGGTGTGGCATTTATCCACCCATGCCCGTACCCACAGTTTCTTCGATAAGTTCTTCAAGGTTCGGGATCGGGTGGAATCCTGGTGGAGCAAAGAAGATATGCTACCTTTCAAGTTCACCAAAAACCTGGAAGAAGGCAGATATCGCCAGCATCGAGTGCACATCTACAACCATGCTGAGGGCAAGACCACCTACCAAAGATGGTCATTCGGGCAAAACCGCTTTAACAACGAAGTAATGGATATGCCTGCCGATACTCAGGATATCTTGAGTGCTTTTTACCACGTTCGGCATCAACGACTGGTGCCCGGAAGAAGTGTGTATGTAAACATCACTGCCGATGGCCGTAATATGTACACCGAAGTGGCTGTGCATCGTAGAGAAACCGTGGATACCATCTTCGGCAAGATCGAATGCTTGGTGATCGAACCCAAGCTTGCCGGAGAAGCAGTATTCAAACAGACCGGACGCATATTGATATGGCTGACCAATGATGAGTACAAGATCCCTGTCAAAATGGAAAGCAAAGTGAGTTTCGGCGCGTTTACCGCCAGCCTGGTCAGCGCCCAAAACGTTCCTCTCAAATTGAAATAATGTCGGTAGACCTGCATCTCCGTCAATCCTATCATTACGATTTGCCCCAGGAGCTGATCGCGCAGTTTCCTGCGCAAAAGCGGGATGAATCGCGCTTGATGCACCTCAAATGCGGAAGCCGAGAAATCTGTCATCGGCACTTTCGGAGTCTTGGTGATCTGCTACATCCTGGAGATGTATTGGTGGTCAACAACAGCAAGGTGTTTCCTGCCAGGATCTATGGTAAAAAGGACAATGGCACGCCCATCCAGGTCTTGCTCCTCCATCCCACAAAGGAGTCAGATACCTGGAAATGCCTGGTGCAACCCGGGAAAAGAGTGCGTCAGGATCAATGGCTCACTTTTTCGGACACTTTTCGCGGCTATCTTTATGCCAAAGAGGATGATGGCATGCGCGAGATCCGGCTGGAATACCGGGGCGAACTCTTCTCCGAACTGGAGGCCATTGGCCATATTCCCTTGCCTCCCTATATTGAGCGTAGCGATATTGCCAGTGACAAAGAGAGATATCAGACTGTTTATGCCAGCGAGATTGGTTCTGTAGCTGCGCCTACAGCAGGATTGCACTTCACAGATGCTCTGATCAGCGCTCTCAAGGAGAAAGGCGTGATCTTCACCGAGCTGACCCTGCATGTGGGAATCGGCACCTTCCGTCCTGTAAAAGTGGACAATATCCTGGATCACAACATGCACAGTGAATGCGCGGAAGTGAGCGCTGAAACCGCGGCCATTATCAACCAAGCTAAAATGGAAGGTCGCAGGGTAATCACCGTGGGCACAACCTCCACCCGCACGCTTGAGAGTTTTTTTTGAAGACGGTACCATGCGTCATGGAAACCGCTGGACGGATATTTTTATCTATCCCGGTTTCAAGTTTCAGGTCACTGACGCATTGATCACAAACTTTCATTTGCCGGAATCCACGTTGCTGATGATGATCTCAGCTTTTGCCGGCTATCACTTCATCAAAGAAGCCTATGCGGAGGCAGTGGCTAAGCGTTACCGTTTCTTCAGTTATGGTGATGCGATGTTTATCGAGTTATGAAGCAAAGATCATTCTTTTTTTTATGATGTACTGGACAGCACGATGCTGGAATACCAAAGATTACAGGAAGTGCACAGCGGTCTGATCTGCGTTAGAGCCGGCACTCAAGCCGATGGTGTGGGCAGAAGCGATAAGGCCTGGATTTCTCCTCCCGGGGGCTTGTGGTTCACCTTTGACTTTTTGTATCCCGAACTAGTGGCATCCTTTGGGCTATACGTCGGCTACTGTATCCACCACGCGCTCAGCAAAGAGTTTGCCTTGCTGACGGACAAGCTTCAGATCAAATGGACAAACGACATCATCTATGACGGCAAGAAGTTAGGCGGACTCCTTTGCAAGCATATGGGCGCTAAATACTACGTGGGCATCGGCATCAATACAAACAACAAGGTCGATGCAAGTTTGGGTAAATTCGGCGCGATAAGCATGAAGGAAATCCTGGGATTTGACGTGTCAAATGAAGAGCTATGTCACACCCTGATCTATGCCGTCGAAAAACCACCGCAAGGTGCTGGCCCACGAAATCAGCTATATTACCTATTGCAATGAACATCTCTTTGGCAGAAACTGCCAGGCTACCATTGATGTCGGCACGGTGCCTTTTGAAGCCGAGATATTGGGAATCGATCTGCATGGAGCTTTGATCGTAAAAAAGAGCATGGGTGAAATCGTCAATATCCATGCGGGTTCCATCATGAGCGTTCAAGCTTTTGCTTGACAAATTGAGCAAAACCAAAATCCATGATAGAAAATCAGATTTTAATAAGACCCTGGAGGATCAAATGAAAAAACTGGTGTTTATCGCCATGATCGCCTTGCTGTTGATATCGGCTTGTTCGGTGAATGAAGTGAGACCTGAAGTGGATCAAGCCCGCGAGCAATATAGCGGCCTTACCACAAAAGTGGGAATTTTGCCACTGAAAAGTCTCGATGCTGCCAGCCGGAATATAAACAGAATTCTCACTGTGAGAGATTTGGACTACGTCTTTGCCACTCATCCTCAGTACCAATTGCTGAGCATGGCAAACGTGGAGAAGAGTTTCAAGACCTTCGGCATTCCGGATGTCGATGATCTGGAACCGGAAGAGATGAAAGAAATTGCCGACGAGATCGGAGCAAACGTACTCATCGTCGGAAGCATTTCTGCGGATCGGGGCAACGCCTTTGCCGTTGCCATGAAGCTGTTTAGCGCTCGCACAAACGAACTGCGTCAGGTGAACTTCAGTGTTACCAACGACAAGGTTGCCCGCTGGGCGAGCTTGGAAAACAATCTGATGACAGAATTGGATCGCTTCATCTCCACTGAAGTGGATAAGATCTTCAACTTTGCCACAAACTTCTATGCTTCCGGAAACTATCCTGAGGCAGAACGTCAGCTGAATCTGGCTCTGGGTCTTGATCCAGACAACAAGGATGCCCATTACTATCTTGGAGCCACCATGCTCAAAACCCAGAATTATGCTGCCGCGGAAACCAGCTTCAACAATGCCCTGGCCATCGATCCCAACCACATGCAGACCCTGCGCATGATGAACGATATGTATGAAGCTCAGGGCGACAACATCAAACGAGTAGCGGTGATGGAAAAAATCGCCTCGATCAATGATGATGAAGAGCTCTGGCTGGCCATCGGTAATCTCTATGCCGAGACCAACAATATCCCCAAAGCCGAACAGGCGATGCGTAGTGCTCTTTCGGTGAATGCGGATTATGCCCCGGCTCAGACCCGTCTGGCTTTCTTGCTCTATGACGCGGGACGCTTCGGCGATGCCATCCAATATCTGGAATCCGCGTACGACGCCTTTCCTGAGAACGATATTATCTCCAGACGCCTGGCTATCGCCTATCAACGCAGCGGACGCATGGATGAAGCCATTGCCCGCTATGAAGGCTTGATTCGTAACAATCCGAATAACGCCCAAAGCCTATCTGAATGTAGTAAGTTTGTACCGCCAGCAGGCTTCAGAAGCCAGTGATCCGGCCATTGTTGAGCAACTGAACACTAAGGCTATCAATGCCATGAACGAGCTTAAACGCGTGGATCCCGAAAATCCGATGGCCTATCTGAATCTGGCCAGTATCTACCTCGCTCAGGGTAAGAATGCCGATGCCGAAACCATGCCAATCTCACTCTCCAAAAAAGACCCCACGCTCTATCAGCCTTACATCATTCTGGCTACTGTAAACCAGAGCAAGGGCACCAATGATTACAACCGTTTTGTCGATCTGGAAAAACGCGCTGCTGCTGCTGTGGGTCGTGATGCCACCAGACTTTCCGGTGAACGTGACTCTGCTAAGTCTGCTGCCAATGCCAGCTTCCGCAGAGCAGTGGAACAGCTGAATGCTGCCAAACTGCGCGCGACTGAACCCGAAGCACTGAATGA
>JAJOKA010000163.1 GCA_021206555.1 Candidatus Cloacimonadota bacterium
GCGCTGATGATCCATCACGATGGGTCAGAAAGAAAGATCCTTTTCAATTTCCTTCTAATGCCTGCGGTGAGCGTAAACGTGGGCGGTCAGATCGGCTCCGTGATCGCCGGTGGCATCATTTTGGCCTTATTGGCCTAGGAGATTAGTTTATGACTACTACTCTAAGTGAACTTTTGGAAATCGCCCGTAAGGCAGCAGAACTGGCCTACGCGCCATACTCGGGATACAAAGTGGGCAGTGCCGTGCTCTGCAAAGATGGCAGTATCTACAGCGGCTGCAATATCGAAAACGCGTCCTATTCGCTCACGCTTTGTGCAGAGCGGACTGCGATCTTCAAAGCCATCAGCGAGGGCAAAAAAGAGTTTGAGGCGATTGCCATCTATGTGGATAGCGATATCGTCTTCCCTCCCTGCGGTGCGTGCCGACAGGTGATCAGTGAGTTTGCCCCTTCCATCCCGGTGGTTTACGCAAACCGGGAAGAGACGGTGGAAAGCTCGATGGATCTTTTACTGCCGGGGGCTTTCAAGCTTTAATGCGCTACCCTGAGCTGAGTGATTGCCACATCTGTCCCCGTGATTGCGGGGTTGACCGCTATCAAATCCCGGGTTTTTGCGGGGCTTCCGATCAGCTGACTGTAAACCTTGCTCAATTGCACTTTGGGGAAGAACCTCCCATATCAGGCAATAGGGGTAGCGGCACCATTTTCTTCAGTCATTGCAATCTCAAGTGCGTGTTTTGTCAGAACTATAGCATCAGCTGTGATGGGTGGGGAGACCTGCTTAGTGAAGAGGATTTGGCAGAGATGATGCTGAAACTGGAACAGCAAGGCGCGCATAACATCAATCTGGTTACCCCTTCGCACTACAGCCCTCAGATCCGTTATACTTTGCGGATGGCAAAGGAGATGGGGCTATCTGTTCCCATCGTGTGGAACAGTAATGCCTACGAAAAGCCTGATGTGTTAGCCAGCCTGGAGGGTTTGGTGGATATCTGGCTGCCGGATTGGAAGTACTTTCATGGCGTTTACGCCAAAAGATACTCATTTGCGGCTGATTATCCTCAGGTGGCACTGAAGGCAATCAGAGAGATGTATCGCCAGACCGGAGCTTTGACTCTGGACGCATCGGGACTGGCTCAAAAAGGTGTCTTACTAAGGCTGTTGGTGCTGCCCAATGGTCTATCCGGAACATCTGATATCTTGCGCGAAATCGCCTATGAGCTGGGGACTGATCTGCCAATCAGCATAATGGCTCAGTACTATCCGGCCGGAAAAGCCATGCACTATCCGGAGCTATCCCGAGGGATAAATTGTGAAGAATATCAGAAAGTTCTTGACACAGCAAGTGAATTAGGATTTTCAAGCATTAACGCGCAAGAACTGTCGTGCAGCGATGAATGGACACCACGATTTATAAAAACCTAAGGTAGCAGTCCGATGCTAAGACACCAATCACTACTGTGCTACGCGGATCGTGCAGGAACAGTAAGCGATATTTTTTAGCCCATACGGCTAAGCTACAATAATTTTGGGAGTTTGATATATGAAGAGATTCCTTTCTGTGTTGATCCTCATCTTATGCAGCATGCAGATGCTTCCCGCTCTGGATGTCAAAATAACCGGGGATCCGATTGACTACAAGCTGAATGAGACCGAGATCAATGGAATCCCGTATGTCGCCATGGCCGATGTGCATACTCTGTTTAAGAGTATTTGCAAACAAGATAGGGGAGACCAAAGGCTATATCTGCACCTTTATGGCGAGACATTTATCTTCCTGGAAGGCAGCAGTTTTTACAACTTCAAGCTGGAATCCTATAGCATGCACTATCCCATCCAACGCATTGGGGCGCAGTACTATTTGCCGGTGATCTTTATGCGTGAAAATCTGCCTCTGCATTACGCTTCCCAGATGCGCATGAATCGGGGCAAGCTGGAGCTGAGTAAGCCTATCAACCGCAACGTACAGGTGATCGTGCTGGATCCGGGGCATGGCGGCAAGGATCCTGGAGCTGTCGGTCGCAAACTGAAAGTTCAAGAAAAGGATGTGAACCTGGCCGTATCTCTGAAGCTGAAGCGATTGCTGGAGCAGGAATTGGGGCTCACCGTATTGATGACGCGCAGCGATGACCGTTTTGTCTCTTTGGGGGATAGAACCAAATTCGCGAATGAGAAACAGGCTGATCTCTTTGTCAGCATTCATGCCAATGCCTCCAAAAACAGCAGTTCTCATGGAGCAGAGACCTACTATCTGGCCACGGCCATGACCTCGGATGCCAGGGCAGTGGAAGCTCTGGAAAACCAAGTGGTTGAGCTCTATGAAGGTGGAGTATCTGCGCGCAAGAAATACGACGATCTGGATTTTATCCTCAGCGATCTCAGTCAAACCGAACATCTGGAGAGCAGCAATGAACTGGCCGGAAACATCCAGTTGAACCTGGTGGCGGGATCCGGCTTCTATGATCGCGGAGTGAAGCAGGCCAATTTCTATGTGCTGAGAGGAGCCTATATGCCTTCAGTATTGGTCGAGCTGGGTTTTCTCTCGAATCCGGAGGAAGAAGCCAAACTGGCCGATCCCCAGTATCAGGAACGCCTGGCCCGGACTATCTTTGAAGGCATCAAGCGCTTTAAGTTCCGCTACGACAGGATTCGTAATACATGAAGCATATCCGTAAACAACGTTCGCGCAGCAATCACAATTCCGGGTCGGCCGGTACGAAGGAAAAAACTCCGGCCAATATCAACGAAGCGGACATCGCGAAGAATGCCATAATCGCCAACATTAGCCATGAGATTCGCACTCCCATGAACGCGATCATGGGCTTCGCGCAGATGCTGCAAAGCACCAGCCTGGATGCCAAACAGGCGGATTATGTGGAAGTCATCATGGATAGTGGCAAGAAACTATTGATCCTGATCAACAATCTACTTGACCTCTCTAATCTGCAATTGGGTAAAACTACACTGCATCCTACGGAGTTTGATCTGGACTCCACCATTAAGAAAGTATGGAATCACTTCCGGCCTCTGATTGCTGCCAAAAACCTGAAGCCGGTACTGGAGTGCCCTGAGCATCTGCCGATTATTCGCGCTGATAGCGAAAAAGTGGAGAGGGTATTGAGCTTTATCCTGTCAAACGCGTTAAAATTTACCCTGAAGGGGCAGATATGTTTGAGAGTAAAGCTTGAGCAGCAGAGTGATAGCAAGTCCATGCTCAGCTTTGAAGTGGAAGATACAGGCTGCGGCATAGAAAAAGATAAACTGGAATACATCTTTGACGCGTTTGAACAGGCCGACAACAGTGTTACGCGCTTGTATCAGGGCATGGGCTTGGGCCTCAGTCTGTCCAGCAAATTGGTCGAGCTTCTAGGCGGGGATATCGGAGCCACTTCCACCTTTGGCGAAGGTTCCTGCTTCTTTTTCAATGTCCCGGTGGATACCTACTAAATGGCGCTGAAGATAGCCTCCATCGAGCCACAAAGCCTGGCCTGGGAAGCCGGGATTGAGCCGGGAACAGGGATCCTGAGCATCAATGGCGAAGTGGTCAGGGATTTTTTGGATTTTGAACAGCTCAGCTCGGATTACCGCTTGGATTTTGTGCTTCAAAACCTTGACGGGAAAAAGCGCAAACTAAGCATCTATCGTGAACAAGCCAAGCCTCTGGGCATCACACCTGAAGCATACCAGCATCGTAACTGCCGCAATCACTGCATCTTCTGCTTCATCGACCAAATGCCCCAAAAGCTGCGTAAGAGCCTGTATATGAAGGACGACGACTATGTGTTTTCCTTCGTGTTTGGAAACTATATCACACTCACGAACCTCAGTGCATCCGACTACCGGCGTATCTATCAGCAGCAGATCAGTCCGCTTTATATATCACTACACAGCACAGATGCCGATCTGCGGCAAAAAATGATGCGCTCGGCAAACCCCATAGAACCAATGCGGGTGCTGAAGCGCCTGGCTAAACATGATATCTCCTATCATCTGCAAATCGTCTGTGTGCCTGGTTACAACGACGGCGCAGCGTTGCAAAACAGCCTCCGAGATATCCTGAGAAGCAAATTGCCCATCCTTTCCATCGGCATCGTGCCGGTGGGCTTAACCCGCTATCGGGAAGGCCTTTGCGAGCTGCAAGCTTTTGATCGTAAGCGTGCGCTGAACTGCCTGGAGATTATCGATGAGATGCGCCAGAAATACTCTTCCGAGATCGTCTATCCCGCAGACGAACTCTTTGTTCTGGCCGGTCGTGAGATCCCCGACGCTGACTACTATGATGATTATCCCCAGCTGGAGAATGGCATCGGGATGCTGCGCATGAGCTCTGATAACTACCGGGCGCAAAAGCGCAAGCTATTGAAGACTCTGCGTAGTCAGGAAGGTAAAAACTACTGTCTGCTGTGCTCTGCCAGTGCCAGCGGATTGATTGGTGAGATCGCCTCCGATCTAAATCGACTTCTGAAGACTCAATCTGTCCGCCATCAGGTGATTCATAACGACTATCTGGGAGAGCACATCAGCGTTGCCGGGCTCATTACTTATGAGGATCTGGCCAATCAGGCGAAGCTCAATGAGGGCGAGATAGCCATCCTTCCCACGAGCATCTTAAATCATGATGGCTACACTCTGGATGGCTACCATCAGGATCAGCTTAAAGCCCTGTTTGCGGAAGCTTTACTCTGGGTTGATCCTTTGCTCGAACATTGGGACTGGGCTTAGGCAAAGATTTTACTTGAACGTTTTGCGCCCTCAGTTATCTTGACCCACAATGAAGATATTTGTTTTAAAGGAGCTGTAAATGCGTGTTATACAAGGTAATCTGGTTTCCAAAGGATACCGCTTCAGCATAGTGGTAAGCCGTTTTAACGAGAGCATCAGCGGGAAACTGCTGGAAGGCGCAATTGATTGCCTCTTGCGCAGTGAAGTGCTCGAACAGGATATTACGGTGATTTGGGTGCCCGGAGCTTTCGAGATTCCGCTGGTGGCGCAAAAGGCGGCATTTGATCCCGCAACTGACGCGGTAATCTGCTTGGGAGCCGTGATCCGTGGTGGCACTCCGCACTTTGAATACGTGGCCGCGGAAGTAAGCAAGGGCGTAGCTCATGCTTCCTTGACCAGCGGTAAACCTGTGATATTTGGCGTTTTTGACCACAGACAGTGTGGATCAGGCCATGGAACGTGCCGGCACCAAAGCCGGTAATAAAGGTTTTAGCGCTGCCAGCAGTGCTTTGGAAATGATAAGCTTGATGCGGGAGATGAAAGATGGGACAACGGCGTAAATCACGCGAGATATCGGTTCAGTGCATATACGCGCTGGATTTTGCGGAAGTAACGGCAGATTTCCGGGAGTATGGATTGCTCAGTGAATACCCGGAAATCTTGCGTCAGCTCACTTCGGCCGAGAACATTGCCCCCAATTCGCCTGTCTATGCCTTTGCTGATGAATTGGTGAAAAACACCATCATCAACATTGAAGACATTGAGGCTGAGATCGATAAGTATACCGAGCATTGGTCGCTGGAAAGCATCGCGCATCTGGACAAAAGCATCCTGATCGTGGCGGTCTATGAGCTGATGTTTACTGATACCCCCTCCGCGGTTATCATCAACGAAGCCATCGAGATCGCCAAAAAGTTTTGCAGCGAGCATACCGGCAAGTTCATCAATGGCATTCTTGATGCCATCAATAAAGGTATTCCGCACAGCATGCCGGGACGGCAGATACCAACCTGATTTATATGCCGATTACCTGCAGCGTAGGCGTTTTCGCTCACAACGAAGCGGCAAATATCTTGCATTTGCTGGAGGCTATTCGCGGCCAAAAGCTCTCTGATGTTTGCATTCGGGAAGTGATCATAGTCTCCAGCGCCAGCACTGACGGCACCGACGATCTGGTGCGCAAGTTTGCTCTTGACAACCCATGTTCAGGTTGATTACGCAAGCCAAACGCGAGGGCAAATCAAACGCGATCAATCTTTTTATGAAAGAGGCTGTATCCGATGTCCTGGTAGTGATATCGGCTGATGTGTTGCCCACTCCGGAAACCTTGAGTTGCTGGTCTCCGCCTTTGGGGATCCCCAGGTCGGGGCCAGCGGAGGTAGACCCTTTCCCATCAACAACGATGGTAGGTTTATGGCTTATGCCGTGCAATTGCTGTGGCGTTTGCATCATCGGATGGCCTTGATTTCACCCAAATTAGGCGAGATGATCGCCTTTCGCAAGGTGATGAACGCCATTCCCGGAGACTCTGCCGTGGATGAAGCCTCGATCGAATCCATGGTCAAGGCTGCTGGCCTTCAGCTCCGCTATATTCCGGAAGCTTTGATCTACAACAAAGGCCCGGAAACGCTCAGGGACTTCATCAAGCAACGTCGCCGCATCCAAAACGGACATCTGTGGCTGATCCAAAATCAACACTATCAGGTGGTTTCTCAGGATAAATCCACCCTGGCGAAAATTCTCTGGCAGGAGCTGGTATCACGGCCTCGCGATGCTATCAAGCTCCTCATGGTGGTGCTGTTGGAATTCTACTGCCGTGCCCTTGGCTCTTGGGATTATCGCATCAAAAAAAAAGAATCCTTTTGCTTGGGGAAATCGCCGGTTCCACCAAACGGGTAAAACAATAAAGGAACCCACATGATATTCATAATGTTCAGAATTATCGGCTACTGGTTCATGAAGCACCTGGGCTTTCCCCGCCTCAAACCCATGAACTATACCGTAAGCCTATTATACACCTGCAATTCCCGCTGTAACACCTGCCGGATCTGGAAGAAGAAAGCGAACAACCTGACGGTGGACGAATACCGCAAGATCTTCCGGAGCGTGGGGCGCAGCCCATATTGGATCACCTTCAGCGGGGGAGAGCCCTTCCTCAGAAACGATATCGTGGAAGTAGTGTCTGCCATCTACCGTGAATCGCGTCCACGCATCATCAATATCCCCACCAACGGACTGCTGGTCAATACCATCATCGAGAAGACGGCTGCCATTGCAGCGGCCTGCCCCAAAGCGCAGGTGATCATCAATGTCTCCATCGACGGCATCGAAGCTCAGCATGATGAGATTCGCAATGTGCCCGGTAACTACAAAAAGGCGATATCCACCTTCCAAAAGCTCAAAGCGCTGAATATCCCAAATCTCTCCGTGGGGATCCACACCGTGGTTTCCCGCTATAATGTGGAGAGTTTCTATTCCATCGCCAATGAACTAATGCGTTTGAATCCGGATAGCTACATCACTGAGATAGCCGAAGAACGGGTAGAGCTGGATACCATCGGCCTGGACATCACACCCGGCAAAGTGGCCTACAAATCTGCCATTGATTTTCTCATTCACCGCATCAAAAATGGCAGCTACAAAGGCATGAACAAGATCACCATGGCCTTCAGAATCGAGTATTATAACCTTGTGAAAGCCATTATGCGTGATGAGAAGCAAGTGATCCCTTGCTACTCCGGAGTGGCATCATGCCAGATATCTCCTGATGGCGATCTTTGGACTTGCTGCGTGAAAGCCAAAGCTTTGGGAAATCTCAGGGATAACCAGTATAACTTCCGCAAAGTCTGGTGGAGCAAAAAAGCGCGTAAGGACAGACGCAGCGTGCACAAAAAAGAATGCTGGTGCCCTCTGGCCAATGCCTCATACACCAATATGCTGATGGATATTCCCACTCTGCTGCGAGTGAGCTATCGCAGCTTTATCAAGTGGTGGAGCTGAGCATGATATCTCTCAAAAGCCAAAAGGATAATAGCCCCTACACCCTGGTGGAAAGCCAGTTTACCCAAGATGGCCGCTTCGGATGGCTGCTGGCAATCTGGCATCCCGAAATGGATCTTGCTTTACAGGAGATCGGCACTGAAATCCGTCTGGCCATCCGCAATTCCGATGCTGCCACGATCAGTAAAGCCGAAGCGCAAAGCTGGCTCAAGAGCTTCATGGGCGATCTGCACTGGAAGCTTCACGCTCATCTGCGCAAGACCGATCTCAAGGAAAAGGGTTTATCCGTATTTCTGGGCCTGCTTTATGATCACGAGCTGTTCTTCGTGCAGCATGGCCGGCTGTTCTGCGCTCTCTCCGATGCCCGCAAGCTGACCCACATCGGGAATGACTACCGGCATCATCAGATGCAGACCTTAAAAAAACTGAGCCTGATCGGCTTGGAGGACAAGGACCTCCCCTCAAAAGTACATCGTGTATTCATCGGTGAGGGACACCGCTTCATCGTGCTGAGTGGAAATCTCTGTGCCAAAGTCTATACCCAGGATAGGGATTTGCATAGTCTGGATCATTACATCGAGAGCTTTTCCCAATCCGATAACCCCTTGTGGTTGATTCTGGACGGCCAGACCAGGCTGATCAAGCCTCATCGCAGAAGGCTATCCCGTTTGCAGATCACTTCTTCCATCATTATCTTGATCACCCTGTTAGCCATCCTCTACATGCTCTTTGGCAATCGTTACCTGGATCAGCTCTTCCACCGCACCCGCATCAGCGTGAAAAGCAAGCAAACTCTGAAACTGGGTCAGATCCCCAATACTCTGGCCATTGATACGCAAAACTTCCTCAAATATATGGAGCGCATTGTAAACCTTCCAGCCCGCAATATCGAGTTGCAGATATTGTGGAGCGCCAGCCTGGGCTATAGCGTCACTGCCGCTCCGGTCTTCAGCCTTGACACCATATTTCTTCCGGCTGATATGAATCTGATCGCTTTTGATAAGAAGAGCCGGGATCTGAAGTGGAAAAAATCCTTTGAAGCGCCCATCAGCTCGATTCTATATATGGACAACATGCTGATGGTATGTCTCAGTAGCAACGCAGCTTATGGCTTTCGTGAAGATGGCTCAGAGCTTTGGCAGGCTGAAATGACGTGCCCAGCCGTGGCTTCAAGCAATATCAATCCCTTACGCATTGGCGCTGAAGATGATCCCCGTCTGGATCGCCCGATCCTGATGATCCCTTCACAGGAAGTAATCAGCATTGTGGACGCCTCACGCGGGGAAAGCCTGTCCAGCATCACATTTGTGGAAGATATCTCCGCTATCTCGGGCTATGATGCCTACGCGAGTTGCTTCTATGCCATTGTGGATGACGCTCTCATCTGCATCCAGCTCAAGATCGTGAATTAGGTATTTATGAAACGGTTACTCGTGATTGCGTGCTTAATTCTTTGCCTGGCCCTGACGGCTCAGGAAAGCCCGGTCAAAACCGCTTTGCCCGTCTGCAATATGACGGGGGGAGGGGATTGGTACAATGATCCAGAAGTATTGCCAAACCTGGCCAAATTTATCAATACCACCCTTTCTGCCAATATCCCCACCGATCAAAGCGTGGTGCGAGCCGGGGAGAGCAAGCTCTTTGACTTCCCCTTTGTCTATCTCACTGGGCATGGTAATATCCGCTTTTCCGAGAGCGAGATCGCAAACCTGAGATTGTGGATGCTGCGTGGCGGATTCCTCTACGCGGATGATGATTACGGAATGGATGGCTCATTCCGAAGGGAGATCAAGCGCGTGTTTCCGGAGCGGGATTTGATCGAGCTCGATAGCAGCCACCTCCTATACACTTCATATTTTGACTTCAGCAGCGGTTTACCCAAGATCCATCTGCACGACGAAAAACCGCCTCAAGCTTTCGGGATCTTCGATGACAACGGTCGCCTGATGATGCTCTATACTTATGAGACCAATATCAGCGACGGCTGGGCTGATCCTGATACTCATGGCAATCCGCCTGAACTGCGCGAAACCGCTCTGCGCTTTGGGCTGAACATCGTGCACTACATCATGACGAGGTAACAATGCGCATCTGCGTGATATCAGATCTGCATTTCAAATATGTGACCCCGACCGCGGAAGACCGGGAAAACGCAAATCTGGTGCTCAGCTTTCTCGAACAAGCCAAAGGGAATTATGACTTGATGATCCTTAATGGCGATATCTTTGATCTCTGGTATGATTGGGAGTTCACTGTCATCAAGCAGTATTTCCCGCTTTTGGTCAAGCTCCATGAGCTTAAGGCCGGCGGATGCCGTCTGGTGCATATCAGCGGCAATCATGACTTTTGGTTTGGCAATTTCTTGCCGGATTATCTGGGGATTGAGCTGCACGCAGAACACTTTAGCCTGGAAGCGGATACCAAAAAGATCTATGTCTGCCATGGCGATACCTACTAGTGAATGACCTGCGTTATCAGATCTTCCGCAAGCTTATCCGACTTCCTCTTTGAAAAGAGTCTTTGGCTTGCTGCATCCGGATTTGGCCCTCGGTTTGGGCAGCAAATTGTCTCGCAGCAGTCGGGCCAGAAAGGATCCTCCCTATATGCGGGAGCGAAAGAACGCAGGTTTACTGAGTTTTGCCGGTAATATGATCAAGAGTGGCAAAGCAGATTACGTGGTCATGGGCCACAGCCACAATCCCATGGTAAAAGAGATCGGTGCCGGGCTTTTATGCCAATTCCGGAGATTGGATTTCGAACCATACTTACATCGAAATCATCTCAGGCACCTTGAAAGTGAAACAATTTGAGATAAATAAGGAGAA
>JAJOKA010000186.1 GCA_021206555.1 Candidatus Cloacimonadota bacterium
AGGGGACTTGTGCAGACCCACCAGAAATCCTTCAACTATCTGCTTGGCAGTTAGTTGCAATCTGGTCAATTGCGCTAGAGCTTCGTCGGTAAGCAGCGGCATCTATTCTTTGGGACTGCTGCGTTTGAGCAGCGCGAGCGGGATTATCCCCACATAAGCGATGAGCAGCGTGATCGGAGAGATAGTGATCTCATTGAGGGACATGATAAAATAGCCTGCGATCAGCAGGAGCGCAGCGATGAGCAGCAGCAAATAGTTGGCAGGTCCGAGGTTTAATCTGTCACGTTCTTTCTGTGGCATTAGTTCTCCTTGATGATGAATGATGTGAAGTATCATCTGATCTCGTATTATTGTGGGACGGGCATATCCGTCAAGCAGAATCTTGGCTTAGGAATGGAAGCAAGTGTGGATTTGCTCAAAAGCCGCGTCAGAGAGCTCTGCTCGCGTTTTCCCTTCAATCTGGACTATGGACTCTAATATCTCGACTTCGACTTCAATACGGCGGTTTAAGAGCTTCATAAAATGGGGGGCAAAATCCATGTCTCCATACCAATACACCAGATCGCGGTTACTGTCATCAATCGCTTTGCCGTCAACTGTCTTGTATTTGATACACACAGGCAGGATGGGACACCCGGCACTGACCGCTACCTGAAACAGGGATTTGCGGAAGTCCTTCACAGTGCGGCCATCGGTGGAAGTGCCTTCCGGAAAGAGCACCACTTTGAAACCCTGACGGATGGCATCACTAAAGTTCTCTATCTCTTTCTTAAGGCTGACCGGGCGTTTCCGGTCGGTAAACAGTGAACCACCCATCCTGGTGACCGGCCCGAGGAAGTAATTATTCCCCATTTCCACAGAGGTGATAAAGGAAAGCTTTTCCAAGCTGGACAGGATGATGATATCTGTGTAGGAAGTATGATTTGCCACCAGGAGATAGGCCTGATCCTGCATTGCTTGCAATCTTTCCCTGTTTTTGACAGTGAGTGAGATGCGAAATGCCTTGATAAACTTTTTAGAGATGCGGCTGGTGTTTGCCACATAGCGTTGACGGCGCTTGATGGGATCGGGAGTTACACACTTGATCCAATAGGCATGGATAAAGAAATCCACTACCAAAGCCAGATGATGAAAGAACTTGATAACGCGCATCGCTAGCGAATACTCAATCTTTGGACTTGCGGATGCGCGCGGAGTTCATGCTGTTGACATCCAGCAGAGTGAGGAAGTCAATGCATTTAAAAGCTGCGATCCAGAGCGGGAGAACCGCAGACCACAGCCCCCACTTTGAGGTAGGAATTGAGCAGAGACGGGATCTTATCCCTGGCATATAGGTGTGAGATTTCCTCAGTGGCGATCGGGTATTGCTTCAGATGGCGCATCATGCCCGGAACCTTGAATTTGCCTTTGGGACGAACTCGATGCTCGTGGCTGAGGTGTCCGTTTTGCAGTAGATAATAATAGATATTCTTGATTTCTTCGCGGTCGGTAGTCTTGATGCTGGAGCAGCCGAAGAGATAGTTCGTGCCGCTGGCTTCGATGTAGGCAGAGATTCCTTCCCATAGCAGAGCGATGGTCACGCCATTGCGGTGTTCCGGGTGCACGCAGGCGCGTCCCAGTTCCAGCTTTACTCCTGGCAGCCTTTTGATTTGCTTCATGTGAAACTCGGTGGCCGTGTACCATCTGCGGGTGTGCAATGAGGATTGCAGTCTGTAGGTTCCGATCAGGGTGTTGCTGCGCTTATCGATGATGATCAGGTGGTCGCAGAGTTTATCGAACTTGTCTTTATCGATGCCCGAGCGCTTGGATTTATGCAGCAATTCTTTGAGAAACACATCGTGGCGCAGCTTCAGCGCTGTCTGCAACTCCTCTTTTGGAATCAGCAGTTTTTACGATGAAGTTTTTCTTCTCGATCAGGATCGGGATGTGCGCCCTAAAGTGCTTCATCCGGTTCTGCTTGAGCAGTTTCATCAGGGCTGCCACGTTTATCATTGGTCTGGGCTGGAGTTTCAATTGCCTAATCCTCACAACAAAAATCTTGTTTATTGCTAAGCTAAGTGCAGCCTTCATTTTGTCAAGCCCAAAGTGCGCTTGACAAATATCGGGTAGCGAAAATGCTAATCCTCATAGAAACAACAGAGGATGATCCATGAAAGAGCTCAAGCCTGATCTTTCCAATATCACTGATGTCTTGCGGGATGTATTGCCTGAAAGCAAGGTCGCTGCCGCGCAAACTTCATTTCTTAAAAGGCTCTCGGAAGAGACGCACCGCTTTTACCACGGCAAGATGCAGAGCTTGCCCAAGGCCGGCATCTATGGTTTCAATTGGTTCAACGTCTGGTACACCCCCGGCGTTTCCAAGGTTTCCACCACCATTCGGGATGACAATGAGCAGTCCTACGCTCTCTCCAACCGTGGCAACCTGGTGGCCGTGGTAAGTGACAGCACCAGGGTTTTGGGCGATGGCGATTGCACCCCCGCCGGTGGTTTGGGCGTGATGGAAGGCAAGGCTATGCTGATGAAATATCTGGGTGCCTGCGACGCGATCGCGCTCTGCGTCAATAGCCGCGATGCCAATGGCAAGGCCGATCCGAAGAAGATCATTGACTTCGTGAAGATGCTGGAGCCCTCAGTGGGAGCGGTCAACCTCGAGGATATCTCCCAACCCAATTGCTACCGTGTGCTGGACGAACTGCGTGAAGCCTGCAACATTCCCGTGTGGCACGATGACGCGCAAGGCACAGCCTGTGTGACCCTGGCCGGAGTGATCAATGCCCTTCAGCTCACGGAGCGCAGGATAGAAGATACCAAAGCAGTGCTCTATGGAGCCGGAGCTTCGAATACCACCATTGCGCGCTTCCTCTTGCAGGAAGGCCTGGATCCCGATAACCTGATCATGTTTGACAGCAAAGGCGCTCTGCACAAGGATCGCAAAGATATCTCATCGAATCCTGATAAGTACAAGCAGTGGGAATTGGCTGTCAAGACTAACCCTCTGTGTCTGAACACGATGGAAGAGGCGATGGCAGGCGCGGACATCCTGATCGCGCTCTCCACTCCCGGCCCGGATACCATCAAGCCTGAGTGGATCAGTCTGATGGCGGATAAATCGATCGTGTTTTGCTGTGCCAACCCCGTTCCTGAGATCTATCCTTATGATGCAAAAGCTGCCGGAGCCTATATTGTGGCTACAGGACGCGGGGATTTTCCCAATCAGGTAAATAACTCCTGCGGATTCCCCGGTATCCTGAAGGGTGCTTTGATGGTGCGCGCTCGCAAGATTACCGATAACATGGCGATTGCTGCTGCTCATTCTCTGGCAGCCTTTGCTCGCAGACGTGGAATCACCCCGGACAACATCCTGGCCACCATGGATGAGACCGAAGTTTTTGCCCACGAAGCCGCGGATGTGGCCATTCAAGCCATCAAAGACGGAGTGGCACGTGTGCAGCTGAGCCGAGAAGAGGTCTTTACCACAGCCCTGAAGGAAATCAATGAAACCAGAGCTTTGGTGCAAAACATGATGGAGCAAGGCTTTATCCAGCCTCCACCGATGGCGATGATCAACGAGGTATTGCAAGCTTGTTTGGCAGAATTCAAAGCCTGATCAGCGGTAAGCAAAGCCCCTATAACAAAGCCTGGGGCTACGTCTTCAAGCTGAGCTTGAGCATCCTGATCCTGATCTTGATTTTTCGCAGGATTGATCTCGGATTAGCTTCGAAACTGATCCTGGAGATGCCCCTGCTACTCTTAGTGAAGATATTCTTGCTCAGCGTCTTACGACACTATATTCAGCTCAATAACTGGCGTTGTTCCCTGCATCTGAACCCTTTGTATCGATATCGCCGCGATGAACTGATCTCGTCCTATCTGATCGCTTTACCGCTGCGCTTTCTGATCCCCGGAGGCCACGCCTCTTTCGGTAAGATCTTTTATATCCAAAACAGCAGTCGTGTGGCCTCATTCATCTCCACCACTGCGGAACGCCTGTTTATGACCTGGTCAACCTGGACCTTTGCCGCGATTGCCTTGCTATGGCACTATCCCGACATGAACCTGCTGCTGCGGGTGGTGATTCTGATCCTTGTGGCCTTCATGCCGCTCTATGCCGCAATCATGCTGAGAGCGGTGCCCAAATGGCGCGAATACCATCTGCCATACACGGCTCAAGCCCCCAAAATGATGCTCTTGCAGGTGGCAAATACCATTGTTATGTATCTGCAATACTATCTCATTCTCAATCAAATGGGAGCCATCAACCTGATCAATACCTGGATCGGGATGGCGCTCACCAATGTGTCCAATTCCATCCCCATCACAGTGGCCGGTTTGGGCCTGCGCGAAGGCTTCGCCATCCACTTCCTGAGGGACTTCTCGTTTAGCGCGGAACAAGCTGTGGCGGCTACGCTTAGCCTCTTCATCTTCCAGGATGTAATCCCCGCTTTGGTAGGCGCGGTGGTATTGCTCAAGGCCAAACGGGTATAAAACTTCTGACTTACAGATAAGGAGCATCAAGTGATCGAAAAGCCCAATATCATCCTTCGCTTAGAAACAGCAAAAGACCATCGCGAGGTGGAAGAGCTTACCCGCGAAGCCTTTTGGAATGAGAATGTTCCAGGTTGTGACGAACATTATCTGGTGCACACCATTCGCAATACCGAAGCTTTTATACCAGAGCTGGACTTTGTGGCAGTGCTGGATGGGAAAATCGTGGGAAACATCATGTATGCCCGATCCAGAGTGTTGGAAGACAGCGGGATAGAGCATCCCACCCTGACCTTTGGCCCTTGTGCGTGCATCCGGAGCTGCAAGGCCAGGGCATTGGATCGATGCTGGTTCGGCATACACTGCCCATCGCCAAAAGCATGGGTTTCACCGTGATCATCACCTATGGAGATCCTGATTATTACCAGCGTTTTGGCTTTCGTCCGGGACGTGAGTATGGCATCTATACCATGGAAAAGACATATTCACCAGCCTTGATCGTGCTGGAGCTTCAGGCAGGCGCGATGCAGGCATCAAGGGTGCTTTTGATGAAGGAGATGCGTATCATCTGGACGAGCAGAAAGCAGCGTCCTTTGATGCATGTTTTCCACCGAAGGAGAAGGGTTTCAAAGAGTCGCAACTGAAATTTCAACGCTATCTTGCCGCTTGCGAACCGATCTGAACCTCACTGCCTTACCTTGTGTTTAGCTTTGCTTTTGCCCATGATCGCCTCTTCGCAAGAGGGGATTATGGGATAAACACCAGCAAAAGCAGAGCTAATGCAATTAGCACCTGTCTTGCACCTGAAAGGATCAGATCACCCCTATTTCAGCACAGCCGTAGTCTGTTTACGATAAATCTTCCCACCGGATGCAGCCTGAGACTCCCAAAGCACGATATAAAGGCCTCGGTGGGCATAGCTGCCGCCCTGTTTGCGTCCATCCCAATAGAGATTTCCGCGCGCGGGCACTAAGGCATTATCTGCCAAAGTCCTGATCTTGCGACCGCTAAGATCAAAGACAAAGCAGTTCACCCGGGAAGGTTCATCAGGCAGATTGTAGCTGATCGTGAGGCTTTCGCCTTTGCGCGCGTCGAGGGGACTGCCGATCAGTTTCAAGCGCTGACTTTGCTCCGGTAACAGGTTGTAGGTGTTAGCAGCAGCAGGGCTGGCACCTGCGGGATGCGTGGGACACACGCCAGATCACGTTTTCTTCATTGTCCAGATGCCGTTCCAGGGATTTTCCGCTTTGCAGCTGATTGCCGGTATAGCTCATCGCGTCCAGCAGCTCAAGCTCTTCTTCATTATAGAGATAAAGCTCATCCCCGCTGTTGTTCAAGATAGCCCAACCACTGGTCTGGATCACTCTGCCGGGTGGACAGTCAGGAAAGTCCAGCAAAAAGGCTTCGGCATTGGCACAGAGCACGAAATAGCCTTGCAGAGCGGGCAAGGTGAAGCGCGAACGGGTGTTTGCCGCGTCCTTGATCACATAGCTGGTGGAACTGCGTGGTACCGCTTCCTGATACAGTTCCAGCCACTCCTGTTTGCCTGTATCGGGAACGGGGAATATCTCGTTCAGGATGGGCGATTGCAGCTCCATTGCGTAAGGGCTGAGCATCACGATGTTGTTGGTGGGATTGGGGTCGTTGGGTAGGTCAATGATTATCTCCACTGCTTGCCAGGAAGGCTCCAGCAGCACATCGATAGATAGGGAATCTCCAGCGGCAATGGGCGGGATCTCAGCATCGTGGAGCAATGCAGATTCTTGCCACACAGATAGATGGGCATATTGATTAGGCTGATAGATGGAGTAATTCACGATCCGGAAGCTGAGCATCTGCGATTCATCCAGAAGGCTGAAGGTAGCCGAGCTGATGCCATAATCAGCATAAACGCGATTGGGAGTGCCGGCAGTGGGGTTTGCTTCGGCATAGAAGTCTGTGGCGCAGTCATTTGTGTCATAACCATCAATGACTCGTGCCAGACTGTAACCTGAGGCACATCAGCGCAAAGAGTGTGGCAGGCAAGCCGCTATCGTCGATCAAAGCATTGGTGTTTGGCTCATCATAGATCACGGTATCGGTATAAGTGCTGTCAGCATTGACAAAGCGGATGGCGTCGCTTTCGGAGCCACCATTCTGGAAACTGAAGTTATGCGTGAAGTGGGTATTGGGCACTGCGTCACCACCGATCAGGACAAAGCGTCCGGGACGAAGGATGAAATGGGGAAACACGTAGTTCAGGCTGTAAGTGCTGCCACCGCTGTAGATCTTGCAGCCGTTCAGGTTCACATCTGTGTTTCCGGCGTTGTAGAGTTCGATCCATTCCTTGCCGGTATCAGCGCCATCGGGATCGTAGCACACTTCATTGATCACCACTGAGGCAGCAAGCACTTGGAAGAGCAAGACCGTCAGCAGGATCAGGGATTTGTTCACATGGATTATCCTATGTTCAGCCGCCGAAATCCAGCTGTAAGGGCTTTATTTTCCAGATATCTTCGGCGTATTCCGTGATGGCACGGTCGGAAGAAAACTTCCCGATCCGCGCGACGTTGAGGATGGCTTTTTTCACCCATTCATCGCGGTTTTGATAAAGCGCGTCCACCTGCTCTGAGGCATCTACGAAAGCCCGAAAATCTGCCATGTGCAGGTAGCTGTCGCCATCTTCCATCAGGGATTTCCAGATGGGAGCGAAGATGCCGGATTCATCCGTGCACCAGCTATCGTCCAAGAGCGAATCCACCACTCGTTTGAGCAGGGGATCATTGTGGTAATAGCTGCGCGGATCGTAGCCATGGGCTTTCAGTTTGTTCACTTCATCCGCTCTGAGGCCAAAGATAAACATGTTTTCCTGGCCGATTTCCTCTGCCATTTCCACGTTTGCGCCATCCATGGTGCCCAGGGTGAGGGCGCCATTGAGCGCGAACTTCATGTTTCCCGTTCCGCTGGCTTCATATCCGGCAGTGGAAATCTGTTCCGATAGGTCTGCCGCAGGGATGATCTTTTCGGCCAGAGACACGCAGTAATTGGGCAAAAACACCACTTTCAGGCGGTCTTTGATATCAGGGTCTTGTTGATGATCTCGCCCAGATTGTTGATCAGTTTGATCAGACGTTTTGGCCAGGAAATAGCCTGGGGCTGCTTTGCCGGCAAAGATCACCGTGCGCGGTACGAAGTCACCATCCGGATTGTCTTTGATCATGTAGTATCTGGCGATGGTGCCCATCACGTTCAGCAGTTGCCGTTTATATTCATGCAGGCGTTTTGATCTGCACGTCAAAAGAGGCTGTCCGCGCTCACGCGAATGCCGGTGACTCTATAGACATAGCGGCTCAGGCGTTTTTTTATTGATCTCTTTGATCTCGAAGAAGCTATCGCGAAAATCCGCGTCGTCGATGTAGCTTTCGATGCCTTTGATCTGCTTCAGATCGCGGATCCAGGCCGTGCCGATGTGCTCGGAGATCAGGCTGGCCAAAAGCGGATTGCAAGTTAGCAGCCACAATCTGGGGGTGATGCCATTGGTTTTGTTTTGCAGCTTGCCCGGATAGAGCTCTTCAAAATCGGCAAAGACCTTGGAGCGCAATATCTTGGTGTGCAATTCCGCCACTCCGTTCACCGTGTGCGAACTGTGGATGCAGAGCTGTGCCATGCGCAGGGATTTCTCCAGTCCTTCTTCGATGATAGAGACGTTGCGCATCTTGATGATATCACCGGGATAGCGGGCACTCACATCCTTCATAATGCGGTCGTTGATCTGATAGATCAGCATCAGGTGGCGGGGCAAGAGCTCTTCAAAGAGGCTCACGCTCCAGCGTTCCAGGCTTCCGGCAGCACGGTGTGATTGGTGTAGGAAAATACTTTGCGGCACATCTCCCAGGCGCTATCAAAATCCATGCGCTCGATGTCGATCATGATGCGCATAAACTCCGGGATGGCCAGAGCGGGATGGGTGTCATTGAGCTGAATGGCGATCTTATCGGGCAGGGCTTTGAAGCCGTCGTGATCCTGCTTCCAGTTATAGATGATGTCCTGCAGAGTGGCACTCACAAAGAAGTATTCCTGCTTCAGGCGCAGGACTTTGCCCAGATGCATGTTGTCATTGGGATACAGCACTTTGCTGATGTTTTCGCTGATGTTTTTCTGCTCCACGGCCTTCACGTAGTCACCGCTATTGAAGTATTCAAAGTCAAATTCATCGGTGGCGGTGGCTTCCCAAAGGCGGAGATTATTCACGTTATCCACCTTGAATCCGGGGATGGGAACGTCCCAGGCCACGGCCAGCACGTCTGTGGTATTCACCCATTTATGGATGTTTCCGCTTCCGTTTTGCTTTTCGGTGAGCACCTTGCCGCCAAAGCGCACACGATAATTGATCTCCGGACGCTTAATCTCCCAAGGACAACCGTTTTTTTCGCCAGTGATCCGGCACTTCGGTTTGATATCCGCGCGCGATTTCCTGGCGAAAGATGCCGAATTCATAGCGGATGCCATAGCCATAGCTGGGGTAAGCTTGCGTGGCCAAAGAATCCATGAAACACGCTGCCAGCCTGCCCAGACCGCCATTACCCAGGCCCATGTCAGGCTCCAATTCCGCGATGTCTTCCAGGGAATAGCCCATCTCTTTGAGCATGTCATAGCTTTCGTTATACAGATCCAGATTGATCAAACTGTTGCCCAACAGCCGTCCGATCAGAAACTCCATTGATAGGTAATAAACCTTCTTCACGTCTTGCTTGCGATACTCATATTGAGTGCGCAGCCAACGCTCGATCAGACGATCGCGCAGGGACAGCCCCAGGGCGTAATACACGTCCCAATGCTCCACCGTGGTGGTATCCTTCACCAGCGAGTATTCCAGGTGGTTCAAAAACTTGTTCTTTATATCGGTAGCCATCCCTTCCGCCTTGTCGGTGAAGAAGATGGACGAGTAATCATTCTTGGGTAAGAATCCTTCTTTCATTCAAAATACCTCATTCCACGAGATAATCGTGCAAAACAGATGGCCCTGAGCGGCGATATCCTGTCAAGAGATTTCTTTGCATAAGGCATAGTATCAGTCTGATTAAGGCCTATTATCTTCGCTACAAAGGGGTCAATTTCTAAAGGTAGGGAAGGCACCTGAGATTGCTGCTCTTTGTTCTGTCATATGCACGTATATAGATTATCCCTTATAGCTTTGATTTACGATTGTGCCAATCTGTTTTGGCGAGTTATCAATGAGGCTATGGATTGATAATTGCTGTCTTTCCACACCGACTTCCTCTTTGATTAATCCTGAGATATTTACTACAGCTCCGTATTCGATAAATACATCATAGAACCTATCGAAATTCTTACCCCAATATACCATGGCACAAGCCATTGGTGCTCCCTTTCCCGTGTCCTGACCATTTTCCAGAAATCTGAGTCTGGTATCATACAAAAAGCATATGCCACAAGCCTGAGTAAAAACAAACTTCTTCCAATGCGATGTATTTGTAACTACAGGAATCAAGGCTAAAACTTCAGAACCATATTGAGTGAAAGAAGTTGCACACTTTGCCAACCAGTCTTTGATGGTAGTACCGGCTTCTTTATTATTCCCGTAGGGGTGGATTGACGTATATTGTTTTGTAGTTCCATTCCTCTCGCAAGCCATCATTCTTTGGCAGCATAAACTCGTGTTCTGCGTGCACGATAGAAAACTCATTCGAACAGGGGTCTAAATCTATGCTCCCATCAAATACGGCCTTGACCGCATCAACGTATTTTTTTGGGGTACCCCAACTTTGACTGAATGTGTTGATTCTTCTTCCAGCGCTCATCTGATCTTACTCCAATCCTTGTCTTTTAGTATTTGCAGTTCATTCTTAAGCATAACAAGTCCCTTCTCACGGGGAGAAATGACATTGAACCACCCTTCTATTGAACTGATGTTTTCCCTAAAATACTCTAGCAAGAGCAAATCTGATTCAAGATTCATGCTTACTTTTGTAAACTGATTTTTCGTCTTTCCTGGCATGTAGCTGGACAAAAACG
>JAJOKA010000227.1 GCA_021206555.1 Candidatus Cloacimonadota bacterium
GCCGCCCAAAACTGGCAAACATTGAACAACACCAATCACGTGTACACAATGGAAAAAGATGGCAACAGCATATACTTCTCCACCTGGGGAGGAGTGGTGCAGATCACCGGAGAGAGTGGCGCTCCGCTTTCCCTGATGCGGCAAACTCAGCATTGGACTACCGGTGAAGGCCTGGTCTCCAATGACATCCGCAGCATGGCCATGATCGATTTTTCGCAAAGCCTGTGGTTTGGCTCCGGAGCAGACGGGATCAGCATCATCAGTGACGCAGGGATGCAGAGTTTGGACAGTTCATTGGGGCTTCCCGCGCTCAGGATCAATGAGATACTGGAAATGGATTCGCGCATTTTGGTGGCCACTTCCCAGGGCCTGGCCGTCTTCTACTATCTGCCGGGAGTGAACTTCCCTTTAATGCTCAATCAGTACAATGTAATCAACACCAATGGCGGACTTTCAGATAACAACATTAGCGATATCATGCTTACTGATCACGGCACGCTATTTTGGCCACAGGATCGGGAGTTGACTTTGTGCATGTGGACTCCCTGCATGTGAATAGCGCCTGGCATTCACTCCGAGCCAATCCCCCATCCCGGATAGCCCCGCTATCTGCTCACGGCAAATCATGATACGATTGCCGTGGCCACGCAAACCCAAGTCTATCTCAATAGCCTGGATTTGGATGAGGAGTCATGGGAATTGATCGACCCTCACAATGAACAGGTAAGCATGCCAATCTCCGCGCTCAAGCTTGCTGAAAACGGTAAGCTCTGGATTTCCTATGGTGATTGGGACGAGAATCTGATGCGCTTCGGGCTGAATAGTGAGCTTCTTCTCAGCAGCTACAGTGCCGGAGCTCAGATTGAGGAGTTTCGAGCCGGGACAAACGGTATGGGATTTAACCCCATCTCCAGAATCCATGAGTTTGACAACCAGATATATCTCTGCACCTGGGGTGATGGCATCGCCAGATGGGAATCCGGAACCTGGAACTACTTCTACCCCAATAGCATCGGATTTCCCAGGATCACCAGCAGTATGGCCGCTATGGACAACAGCCTCTGGTTCTCCAGTGGTAACATCGGAGACCATCTCGTGCCCAAGGGTACTTTGGGGGTTAGCAAATTCAAAGATGGTGTATGGCAAAACTACGATATCCACAATAGCCCCCTGGGGAGTGATAATATCCTGAGCATCGCTGTGGATGGGCAAGACCGAAAATGGTTTGGAGCCTGGGATACGGACTACATTAATGGGCCATGGTTTCCCGCCATCAGCATCCTGGACGAAAGGGATGACAGCTGGAAACGCCTTACCAAATGGGGCATTGCGGAATACAACGAAGGAGTATGGAGCGGCTACCTCCCCGGAAGTGCCAGGATATTGGGAAACACCGTGGGTGGCATGGCCAAAGACCAACACAACAACATGCTCGTGCTCTGCTATGATGATGGTGTGAGCGTAATCAATTCTGACTTGGAACATCTGAGTGACTTTCAGTTGCCCGGCTCCACCTTCCAGCGTGTGTTGAACGCCTATCACAATGGCAGACAATACTTTCTTCGGTACCGAGTATGACAATGGCCTCAGCATCTGGAATGATGACAGCATCCCTGAAACCGGTGGCGCGCATTGGGTATCGCAGATCCCTTCGGAACTAAAGCAAGGCACCATCTATGGCGTGGCCAGCACTTTGACTCCTTACGCCGGATGGTATCATTTTGTGGCCTCCGGATCCGGCTTGTTTATGTGGGATGAAAGCAATTGGTACCGATACGACACTTATATCAAGCGCTATATCTACAACTTCAGCACGGGAAGCTGGCAGAACGACACCTTGTATTATGCCGATGAAGAGCGGCTATTCGGTAGCATCAGCACAGTGCCAAACTCCATTTATGGTGATCCCTTTGGCCGCATCTGGATCGGGAGTGTGGATAACGGCATCAGCATGTATAATCCACAAAACAGAAAGATTTACAAAACTACTTCCAGGCCAATTCCCCCCCTGCTTTCAAACCGGATCATCTCGCTGGGCTATGATCCTCTGGAAGGACGACTCTTAATCGGCACTCCAGATGGCTTAAACACCCTCAGGATTGGCAAAACCGTGAAACCAGCTTACCAGCCTGAAAGACGTGAAAGCCTTTCCCAACCCCTTCAAGCCTACAGGATTGAACACAGTGCAAATAGTGAATCTTCCGGTGGATAGCATGCCGCGCGAAGAATGAATGCTCCATATTCTCATCCTCAGGAGCCTTGGTGATGAAGCTGAATGAAAGCCCCTATGCCCGCTTCGAATGGGACGGCAAAAACAAGGCCGGAGACATCGTGGCCAATGGCATCTACTACTTTGTGGTGACCGATGCAGATGGCAATGTCGCACGGGGAAAGATAGCGGTACTCAAGTAAGTGCTTGGTGCTTGGTGCTTGGTGCTTGGTGCTTGGTGCTTGGTGCTTGGTGCTTGGTGCTTGGTGCTTGGTGCTTAGTGCTTGGTGCTTGGTGTTTGGTGTTTGGTGGAGTGTGAAAAGCAATCTTCAGCCGGCATTGGATAGGTTTGTGCTCCACAATCACGCCTTTCTGATATCCCTGGTACGATAACAATAGATAGGGTATTGCAATGCATGAACACTATTTAGAGCCTGATCGCATTCGCCTGGTGGAAAACCTCAGTTATCCCGATTCAGGGCTGATCATTGCCGATGCCATATTGAAGCAGCATTATCGTGATTTCTTTGAGCGCAATGATGGCTTGCCAACTCTGTATATGCCTGCTTCAGAGAAGAGCAAGAACCACCGCTCATTAGCCATAATCTATACTTTCTTCACCAAGCAAAATCTGAAACGTAGTGACACAGTGCACATCTATGGAGGTGGCATTATCTGCGATTTAGCCGCCTATGGAGTTGCTACCTTCAAAAGGGGATGCAGGCTAAAGCTTTATCCCACAACTCTTTTGGCCATGGTCGATGCCGCTATAGGTGGTAAATGCGCAGTGAACTACCAGGGCTTCAAAAACCAGATTGGCACTTTCTACCCCGCAGAAGAGATCACCATTTATCCCCCATTTCTGCAGACTCTGAAACCGATTGAACTCAGGCAAGGCAAAGCCGAAATGCTTAAGTGCTTCTACATTTCAGAGCAGCTGAGTGACATAGACACATCAGACAGCAGCATTCCCGGTGTATCTCAGATCCTGGAATACGCAAAGTTCAAAATGGATATCTGCGCACAGGATCCGCATGATCAGGGCATCCGCAGGACTCTGAACTTCGGACACACCTTTGGCCATGTGCTAGAAAGACTGAGTGGTTATAGATTCAAGCATGGCGACTCCGTGATTGCCGGCATCAGCGCTGCCATCGACCTCAGTCTCAAGCTGGGCTTGATTGATAGCGAAGTGGATGAACTTTCCCGTAAAAACCTCAGCTCTTACCCTTTACCGGCTGCCATCGACAGGTTTTTAAGCAAGCTAAGTATTCCTGATATCCTCAGCGAGGCCAGGCAGGATAAAAAGAATAGCGGAAGTGCCCTGAAGATGGTGCTGCCGATAGGCTATCGCAAAGTCGCGATCCGTGACGTTTCCCCCACTTTGTGATTTGTGTTCATTCGTGATCTTTCATTTGTGCCCATTTGTGGTAGAATCAGGTTTCTACACAAGGCTATACATCACCTCGATCCCCACAGCTATACACTCATCCTGAGGCATAAACTGCGGTGAATGCAGCGGATGCTCACTACCGCTTCCCAGCCAGAAGAGCAATCCCGGATAGATACTGGTGAAGAAGCCAAAATCCTCTCCGGTCATCACCGTTTCCGCTTCCACAAAGGTGTACTGAAGGCTCATGCAAGCCTGCCGTAGCTGATCAAGCAATCCGGCATCATTCACCACCGCGTCATAGGAGCCCAAAAGATCGACTTCCGCTTTGGCCCCAAGAGCATCAGCGCATTTCTCAGCATGCTGGATGATCAAGGCATTGATCCGATCCCGGCATTCCTTGTTCAAAGTACGATGAGTGCCTTCCAGAGTGCAAGCGTCGGCTATCACATTGCGGATTCTGCCTGCTTGCATTTTGCCCACATGAAAGATCAAGCGTTCGCTTTCAGCCAGTTTGTCCAGGTCTTCGCAAATCCCGGTTAAAAAATTTAGCCCGGCTTGCAGGGCATTTATCCCTTGCTCCGGAAAGGCCACGTGAGCTGACTTGCCATAGAAGGACACGTCAAACTCCTGCGGGATACCAAAGAAGATGCCTGCCTTGCTGCTGATCGTGCCCACCGGCATGTTACTCGCCACATGCAAAGCGAAGGCTGCTTCCACCTGATACTGCTGGATAAGCCCTTCACTTAAAACGCTTTGCGCGCCACCTTTGCCTTCCTCCGCGGGTTGAAAGAGAAAGAGCAAGTTTCGCTCGGGCAGGTTCTTCCACACCTTTGCTATCAATCCCATTAACACAGCCATATGCACATCGTGTCCACAGGCATGCATTGCTCCAGCGTGTTCAGAAGCGTATTTGCAGCCTGTATTTTCCTCCAAAGGCAGAGCATCCATATCCGCTCTGAACAGCTTGAAGGGCTCGGATGAGCGCGTGCCACGATACACCAAAAGCAGACCGGTGGAGCTCCGAAACTCGGTGAGTTCAAAGGCCTTGGCTCTCAGGATATCGGTTGCCAGAAGTTCTGTGATTTGCTGCTTGAGAAAGCCCTTTGTGGCATGTTCCTCAAACGCAAGCTCCGGAATCCGATGCAAATGATGGCGGATGGCGATGGGATCAAGCATCAGAGCTTACCACTTTGTTTCGCGTGCAGATGCATGATGTTCACCGCGTTGGCTGCTGCTCCGATGCGCACATTGTGTCCCACATTCCAGAAAGTCAGAGAGCGCTTATCCGTGCCATAGCGCAAACGGCTGACATGCGCTTCATTGGAATTCCCGATGGCCAAAGGCGTGAGATAGCTGTTTTCATGCACTCGCACCGCCTCCGCAGATTTGAGCAGAGCCACAGCCCGGGTAAGCTCAATCTCCCTCTCAAACTCAGCATAAACTGTAGCAGAATGGCCATAGAGCACTGGCACTCGCACCGTAGTGGCACACACCACAATCTCATCTCTACGCATGATCTTCCGCGTCTCGTGATCCATCTTTTCCTCTTCCGTGCTATAACCGCTATCGAGGAATACTCCTATTTGCGGGATCACATTGAGATCGATCACTTCCGGATAGATCCCCTTCAGGGTGGAACCCCGGCGTTGTTTTTTCAGAGTATCCACTCCACTGTGCCCGCTTCCGGACACGGCCTGATAGGTGGAAACCACCACTTTCTTCAAGCCATATTCATTGTCCAAAGCCGCGAGTGGCAAGACCATCTGAATGGTGCTGCAATTGGGATTGGCCACAATCCCCGTATAAGACAAAAGTAAATCTCCATTGATCTGAGGGACTACCAGGGGTATCGTATCTTCCCTGCGAAAGGCCGAGGAATTGTCGATCACAAGTTCCGAAACATCGGCGGCAATCGGTGCAAAAGCTCTGGCTATTCCACCTCCGGCTGAGAAAAACACATAATCATACTTGGTGAGCAGGGATTCCTGCGTCAGCTCCCGTACTTTGATGGGATGATCCAAGTAGTAAAGCATTGTCCCTTCAGACTTTGCTGAGGCAAAAAGATCCAGCAGATCAAGTTCCAGATTCAGCTCTGCCAGGCAGCTGATCATCATTCTTCCCACTTCTCCGGTGGCTCCGACTATTGCGATTCTCATATATCTTTCCTTCATTAGCTGTGAATTAACAGAGCGTCAAAGTGGCTGAACTCACTCTTTTGTCAATGTAAACTTGACGGAATGCTGCCTCTGAAAATCCTTGCATCGGTGTGCCCCTGTAGCTCAGGGGATAGAGCAGCGGTTTCCTAAACCGTTGGTCGGAAGTTCGATTCTTCCCAGGGGCGCCAAAATCATAGATCGGCACAAAAGAAAGGAATAGATGAACCATCCGCAACAACATGATCTTACCGTCGGCCATGTAGCCGCATTCTATCATCGGGGCCTGCTTCATTTTGGCTTTGTCTCAGAAATCGCAAACGGAAAGATCACGCTCATCGACACTTCATCTGAAGCGATATCCCTCAGTCCTTCCCGCGTCATCCTTGCCAGCAAAGAGTTTGTGGCTACTGATCCGGCTTGCCTGGCTGATTTTAAACGGCAAGCTCTTCTCGATAGTGAGCAGCTTAGCCCCATCACCATCAGCGGAGAGAGCTTTGGTGATATCTGCGCCAGACTACAGGTCATAGACGATCTCAAGCGCTTTGCCCTCTACCTGCATCTGAGAAACCATCCTGAGCTCTACTACCAAAAACATGATAGTTTCCACAGCAGAAACACAGAGGAGAGCAAACTCTATCTGGAAAGCAGGTCTCGTGAGCTACTCCGTAAAGACTTTCTACAACGGGTGGAGATCTATATCAAAAGCTTGCTAACAAACCATGATAATTCTGGCTTGGAAGCCTCTGATGTCCAAAACTTGATCCTGGAACTTCGGCAAATCCTGCAGGGAAACCGCAAGGAAGACCTGGAAAGACTCCTCATGCGATATAGTGAGGACGGCAACGCGATAAACCTGGCACTGCGCTTACGAAAGGAATTGGGAGACATCAGCCACGATCCGGCTCTCGATGCTTCTGGATTGCCCATCAGCTTTCTCTACAATGCGGAGAACATCTCGCTGATATTGCCCACGCTACCCTTGGCTGACCATCCTGCGTTCAGCATTGATGATGAAGACACAGTGGATTATGATGACGCGATTTCTTTGCAAGCCACAGCCTGCGGATTTCGGCTGGGCATCCATGTGAGCAATCTTGCCCTGGCCATTGATGCTGATAGCCCGCTCTATGCCGAAGCCATGGATCGCGTCTCATCGCTGTATCTGCCTTCAGTCAAAAGTGCCTCTCCTCACCGCTTCTCTGAAAACGAGTTCTCTTTGTGCAGCAACGGAGCCAAAGCCGTGTTATCATTGTATCTCAATGTAGATAAAGATTTTGGGATCACCGATAGTGAACTGAAGCAAGAACTAATCGTCATTGAGCGTAACCTCAGCTACTCGCAAGTGGATAAGGCCATTCAGGATCCTGAAATCCAAAACTTGATGAGAATCACCGCCAGGCTCAAAGAACAGCGCGATGTCAATGGGGATAAGGAGCGCTTTTATTACACGCTGAAAGCAAGCCCGGACTCTGTCACGATCAAACGCGTGGACACCCAAAGCCCTGCCCGGATGATGATCGAAGAACTGATGATTCTCTACAATCGCAGCATCGCGGCCTATGCCACGCGCTGCAAGCTACCCCTCTTGTACCGCAATATCAATCAATTTCTGGATGAGAACAAGGAAGTGCGCAATAGCTCCGCCTTTCTGGCCACGAGCCCAGGATACCATCCCGGCATCGGAGCTGAAGCCTATCTGCACGCCACCAGCCCCATCCGCAGAGTGGTCGATCTGATCAATCAAATGCAGGTGTGCAGCATGCTGAGTGATCAAGAAGGCAGGTTTAACGAAGCGGAGTTACTCCGCATGATCCCCATCATCGAGAAACGCATCCTGCACATCAAAGAAACCGTGACCCGCTCTGAGCGTTACTGGTTCCTCAAATACATCGAACAGGAACAGCTCAATACTCCCCTGCAAGCATTACTGAAGGGATACGTGAATGGCAAACTCAAAGCCGAGATCCTGCCCTGGGGAAAACAGGTGCTCCTGGATACTACGGCAAAACCCCAGGACTCCTATTTCCACGTAGTAGTCTATGCCGTGGATTGGGAGAAGCGCATTCTCAAAGCTGATTTGATTGGCTGAGTATCAGGTGGCAGGTGGCAGGTTGCAGGTTGCAGGTTGCAGGTTACAGGTGGCAGGTGGCAGGTGGCAGGTGGCGCTTTCCTGAAGCGCCATACGATTTTAGCCTCGTAGAGGCGATAGGCCATAGCGAGGTTGTGGAGCGCAGCGTAACCCCTCGAGCCCGGCCAAGAAACACAAACAAGCCCTTTAAGGGCGACACACTTTCCCTATCGACCGAGGGATATTGCGTCGCCCACAAGGGGCTTGCTGCCACTCTAATCTCCTGACAACTTCCTGGCAAGCTCCCGAAGAGTTCCTGAGCGCGGCACGGGAAGTCTTCAGGAGTTTGCCAAGCGGAGGTCAGGCTATCAGCCTCTGCCATCCCATTGCATCAACTGATCTATAGCCCTTGTTTAGCTCATAATCTCCTCTTGGGAAGAGGAGATTATGAGCTAAAACAGCACTAAGAGCAAGCTGAACCTATGTCCTTAGCTAGCATGGGAGCTTAATACATAAAACGCAAAAGGGCGAACCAAGGTTCGCCCCATATGTGATTTCGCGTTTCGCTTCAAGCGTCTCGCGTATCTTTTGTTACTTATTTCATCAGCATCATTTTGCGAGTTTCGCTATGACCTTCAGTGCTCAGACGGTAGAAATATACACCGCTGGTGACGGCTTTGCCGCTGTTGTCGGTGCCATTCCATACCAGAGAAGTTTTTCCGTATTGGGCAGTGCCGTCAAAAAGGGTCTTGACGAGCTGGCCTTTTACGTTGAAGATATCCAGTTTGGCAGTTCCGGCTTTAGGCATATCAAAGCTGATGGTAGTTTCAGGATTGAAGGGATTCGGGAAGTTCGGGTTCAGCATTTTAGCAACTGCGGGAGCGGTTCCTTCTGCGTTTGAAACATGAGGCGGGAAGGTGATCTGCATTTCCATGAACATCACTTCGCCACCATCATTGGTGGGGTGAGCAGCAGGAATAATGGCATTGGAGCCCCAAGTGTAGTCATTGTAGAACATGAAACCGATCTTACCAATCTTGCGATCTCCATCCATGCCAACAAAGAGAACTTTGTCAGCAGGATAGATCCACATGGGTTTGATGTTGGCAAATTCAGGAGTTTCAACGCTGTTCAGCAGGATGGGCTCGCTCCAGTTGTCGCCTTGGTTTGCGGAGACGGAAATGTAAACTTCCGGAACCTGAGCAAAGTCAGCGTATTCAGGAGCGCTGTTTTCATTGGCCCATTTCGCGCGTTGGCTATCCTGCCACACGGCAACCAACATACCCTCTTCGTTCACTTCGGATACTTTGATGTTGTTGTAGTGAAACATCATGGCATCGCTGTGCAGAGATTCATCCCAGTGCGGGAAGGGGAAGATGACTTCAGGACTCAGGTAGCCATCATCAGTGTATTCCGGCTCGCCCCAAGGAGCTTCGACATCCCAGGGAGTGAAGGCAGCATTGAAGGTATCTTCAGCACTCTTCTGAGGATAGATTTCCACTACTTTGAACTCATCGATGGCAGGATTGTAGATCCAGGATTTCACAGTTTGGAAAGCGGCCCAGTATCCGCCCTCGACAGTGCTTTGTGCCCACATGCCGGGGACGATAATGCGTCCGCGATTGTCGGTCACAGCATTAAGGTGAGAGGAATTGGCCATTGACCAAACCAGCTGATCATCCGGATAAGGCACATCGCCATCACCAACGAAGTAACCGGTTCCGCCGGGGGTTCCGGCAGGATTCCAGGATGGAATTTGGCCATAATCGCTGATGCGAGTCCAGGTGCCTTCACCGTAGTTTGGGCATACGAAGACATCTACGCCGGGTTCGTCGATGGCATTATCAGCTGCATCGTAGGCAAAGTGATAGCCGGCATAATACAGATTGCCAAGGTTGTCTGTGGTGATGGCATGGAAAGGACGACGCCAGTCTTCATCGTGGTTCCATTGGTCCATTTCAGGAATAGTGGTATGGCTCCATACCAATGGCACTCCACCCTCGATCATGTCAGCATTGAAATCCGCATAAGCGATGTAGACGTTTTCGCTGGGAGCTGCAGTGCTATTGTGAGTTACGCTGTTGCGCATGGCCACATACACTCTGCGCATACCGTCCACAGGTGAGGGTCCGATCTGAGCGGTAGGCCAAATAAACTCATTGTCATGTGAGGGGTCGCCCACGGGTGGGATGATGGTATGAGGACCATCAGCAATGATCTGCAATTCGTTGAACAGGCCGGAGATGCCGGTCATGAAAGCATCAGAGGTGAACTGAACTTCAAATTCAGGATCCTCGTCAGCATTGCAGTGCCAGGCATACATGGGTTTGCCGGAAACAGGATCAACCGCGACGGTAGGATAACCTTCGTTGTTGGTCACAGCGGTGATTTCGTTGTTGTTTACCAGGTTGCCCATGGCATCCAGATGCGCGTAAAACACACGACGGGTACCAGTGGGGGTACGACGGCCATGATAGGTCATGAAGTATCCGCCATCAAAATCTGAGGGGATCACGCGTAATGGAATACCATTGTAGCTACCGATCATGTAGTCATAGTAGTTGACCATCAAAGATGTGGGGGTTTTGGTGAAGGTATAAGCTGGCATATTATCGCGGGTGCGAGTGACAGCTCTGCCGTTCACTTCCAGTTCGATAGGTCTCGGATTCGCGGTGGGCTGCAGTTCTTGGGCATATACAGCGCCGATCACGAAAGACAGGCATAGGACGAGTAACAAGAGTTTTTTCATCGTTCCTCCAGTATTTTTTTCATTTTTAGTATCTCATTTTAAGCGACACACGGTGCGCGCTCTTGATCATGTTTTCTGCTAAATAGCCCATATCGGTATAGGCATAATCGATATTGAAGATTCCCAGGGATGTAGGAACCTGCCAGCCGGCCCCGGCACTGAAACCAGCAGCGTCATAACCGAATTGGTAACCGGTTCTCAGGAAGATGTTTCCTAACTTGTATTCGGTACCCAGGTTCCAGGTTTCCATACGATCTATCACGTTATCAAGTTGCAAGGATGCGATCCAGTAGCTATTATCCGAACGCATCAGATCACCGGAGATTCCCAGTGAAAAGTGCATGGGTATCTTGACTTCAAGCTCAGGACCGTCTTCATCAATCAGGCCATCACCATCGTTATCAAAGAGATCCCAGGGATCTTCATCGTAAAGACCATCACCGTCATCATCTACCCGATAGCGAATATCGGGACCGAAGTTCTTCAGGGCCATACCGATCTTGACATTGTTCCAGCCGGTATTGTATATGGAACCAAGATCAAAGGCATAGCTATTCACGGAGAACTCATAGAGGTTTTCACGCAGATATTTGACGCCCCACGCCGGCAGAAAACTTGTCAGTAAACTGCTGAGCGTAGTTCACGCCAAAGGCGGCACTGCTATTCGTGAAGTATTCGCCGGTGTGTTCGAAGGTATCTTCATCGGTTACTTCCATTTTGTCCATATGCAGCACAGTGCCGTAGATGGCAAAAGTATTCACGCCTGTGGTATAAGTAGCAGCGGCATACTCCTGCATGATATTGGCAGGCCAGTTTGTGTGTGAGAAAAACACCTGGTTTTGGAAGGCCGGGGCTAATCCCGCAGGATTCCAATACACCGAAGAGATGTCATCAGAAACCGCGGTATAGGCTTCGCCCATGCCAATCGCGCGAGCATCCACACCAAGCTTGAGGAACTGCATTCCTACCGTTCCCACCTTGCCAAAAGGCTTGGCGGAAAGCGCAAAGGGCACCAGCATTACGGCCAGCGTCAGGATCAGGATTAATTGTTTTTTTCACAGTTCCTCCCTATTTGATTATGACGAATTTGCCAACTTTGAGTTTGTTGTCGGCTTTGTTTTCTACGCTAAACAGATACACGCCGGGAGCGATAATCTGGTTGTTTCTGGACAGTAGATCCCAGGCATGCATACCGTCCGCGGTCATGCCTTGAGTGGCAGCCTTGGAGATGGTGACGATATCAGTCTGATGAGCGCCATCATGATGCAGGGTTTGCACGAGGTCACCGGCAAGGGTGTAGATACGGATGGTGCAACGGTTGGGAAGGTTGATGAACCACAAACGGCGGCTCTTGTCACCTTTTTCGTCGTTATCATAACGTCCGTCGAACTTGCTGCGACCGATGTAAGGATTGGGAACGACCTTGATGTCGTCCATCTTTTCCCTGGCCAGTGAGCCGGGGAAGAATACCTTCATGTTGGCATCAGCGTCGCGACCGGTCTCCAGGAAGTTTAGATCATTAGATGGAATACCGCGGTCATAAGCCGTGATGGCTACGTAGTATTCCACACCTTTTCTGGGATACATGATGTGGGATTTATAATATCTGCGCGCCAGACGTTCGCGTTCCAAGGTATCCAGCTGTTCCTGAGTGGGATCAAGGGCATCCACGCCACCGGGGAAGGCAAAGGTCTTTAGCGGCACGAGTTTGCGATCGTATAAGGCATTGAAGATTTCGGGTTTCTGCTGCAAGTGAGGATGCATAAAGATTCTCGCCTGCATGGCGTCAAGCTCATCATCGGTCAGCATGGGATTATCAGCAACCATCTGATCAGCCTGAGCCTGAATGGCAGGAGTCCAGTTCATGTCCGGATTGTAAATGGGCCATCCATAAAATGCGCTGCCATTGGGAACCAGAGTATACATCTCGTTCAGGCGGTAGAATCTTGCGTATTCTTCCGGGCTGGCTTGCCATCCACGGTGGTTGATGTCTGGATTGTCACTGCGATTGGGCAGATCGGTGTCATTACCCAGGTATCCACCAAAATCCAGGAAGAGATTCACAGAATCGGCATTGATGGTGTAGTCTGCGAAATCCTGAGGAGTATCGATCTTATCCCATCTGCGCACCATTTCCCAATCTTCCTGGCTTCCGCTGCCGGAGCGACCCCAAATGGTGTATCCCTGGAAGTCGTGCCGCAATCGGTATGCTGTGAAAGGATTGGCCAGAGCATTGTTATTCCATTTATATTCAGGATCGTTCATGTTTGGCTTGAATTCATCAGGGAAGTAATCCGGCCAGTTATCCGGCAGATATGGAGTGGGATCACTATCGATTCCCGGTTTGAGTTGGGAACCATTGGGGTTTTGCCATCCCATGACTGCGGTAGAAACGGTCTTCACGTCATAGGAGAATTCACTACGGTTGTCCCAATAGAGATCGATGCGATCACCATTGTCCATCAGCTCGGCATAGAGAGCGGGGATTTCCGGGGGTTCCGGTGGGTTGTAATGCGGGAAAGTATCAGGTAGCACCACAGTGATCAGGTCTTGCGCCTGGCCATAGATCTCTTTGGCCCAACGGGCAGTACGTTTGAGGTCTTCCTTGTTGTCTCCGGGGAACACGGCAACCACGATCTTCATGGTTTTGCCGGGAGCAAGATTCCAGCGTTTGTAGTAGTGACCTTCATCATCCACTTCGTCATATTCAGGAGTGCCGGGTTGGGCTCCATAGAATGAGAAGAGAAAACGCGTGTCATTGGGAGAAGGCTGTTCATATTCCATCACGTCCGGATCTTCCGGTCTCAATGGAGTGTAATACGAAGTGTTAGGATTTTTACCGGTAAGTAGCCAATACTTCTCATTTGCAGTGCGGCCGCTGGGGTTCAGGTTGCGAGGATTGCTATCATCGGGACCTTGCCCTACTTTCCAGTACCAGCAGTGGAACTCCAGCTCTTCCGGATCGGGAGTACAAACGCGAGCGCCTACCAGACCGGTGGTAAGTCCACCGTCTCCATCGGCATCGCGAGTGTAAGCAAATTCATAGCCTTCGCCTTTTACATAACCGGATACGTCGTCCGCGGCTTTTCCACACCCCAGGTTTGAGGTCCAACGTCCGCGTCCATATAAATACCCATGGCGCAATCAATCAGATCGTCTTCTGTGTTCATATTGGTAATATTGAACTCAACATAGACGAGGTTTTTGATGTAATCATAGCTCCATTGATAGCTCATCTGACGCACGCGCACATTGAGCGGATAGTGGCGGTTTCTGCCCCTGGCGGAACCATGATCGCGATCACCTTCGGTGCCGAAGGGACAGTAGTCATAGTAATAAGCGATAAAGTCCTGTTCAGAAACAGGCGCTCCATCCTCATCAAAACGGCCATCATGATCATCATCGTATCTGGCAGCAAAGGCGTAGCTGGTGAAACTGCGATCGGAGAGATCCATGAAACCCAGTGGGAACCAGATTTCTGCGGTTGCGGGATCATCCAGTACCGAGAAGGCCGAAAGCGGCATATCAGCGATGTGCCTTCCACCAAAAGCTCTGAACTGAGTGGGCAATTCATCGGCTTCTCTGAAGGGGAAGGTGTATCCCACAAAGTCCTCATCTATCCGGCCATCGCCATCATCATCCACCCCACGCTTTTGGGTACGGGTGGAAGCGGTGGCAATGCCATCCAGGGCATTGTAAAGGGCATAGTTCTCAGCCTGAGCAGGATTTGATACCAGCAGAGGGTTGTATGCAGGCAGAAACTCATAAAGGTCTGCGTCGCCGTCAAATCCTACGGTAACCAGAGTGTCCAGAACCGGTTTCATGTCCGGGGTCCATCCTTCCTGGCCTTCAAACATCAAAGTGTCATTTGCCGCTGTAGGCGGATAGGTCTTCCAGTAAAGCTTGCGGTTCAGACCATCGCGGCGCGTTTTTTTGGCTCCAAACCAAAGCGCGCCTTGGTATAGATAATCGATTCCGCTGCCACCCGGATATTCCAAAGATGGGTATTGCGGAACGATATCGTCACCGGAGCCAAAAAAGCCATAGTTACTGACTCTGAGCCAGATGTTTCCCACATTGTGGTATCTGGTCAGATCCAGTTTCTTTGTTCCCGTAGAGGGGTCTGCCATGGCAGCATGCACAAAGCTGGCAGTCAGCAGTAAGAGCAGCAGGCAGAACACTATCTTATTCATTTTCATCAAACACTCCCGGATTAATTCAATTTGAACTCAACCGGAATAATAAGCAGCACATCCACGGGTTGACCGCTGCTCCGTCCGGGTTGAAATCTTACTTTTCGCACAGCTTCAATGGCGGCTTCATCCAGGCCACCGGGAACTGAACGTCTCACATGAATATTTCTCACAGAGCCATCTTTAAGAACTTCCACTTCCAGCACCACTGTACCCTGAATCCGGTTTCTGCGGGCAAATTCCGGATAAGCAGGTTGCATGGAACCGATCATCACCGGGGCTTCATCATAAGCCACGAAATTGACCGGTGTTTCATCAACCTGGGATAGGCTGGATGCAGTGGTTGAAGTGATATTCCCGATTTGAGAAAGCGCTGCCTGATATGCTTCCACATCAAACTCCTGAGTGCCCAGTTCTTCACTGATAATCAAAGGAATGTCGATGCTCACCTTCGTTTCCGGAGGTTCGATCTTCTCGCGCTCTTCCATGGGGATATCCACCAGCTCCATTTGCTGTGTTTTAAACACTTGTTTTCTTACTTCGATCTTCGGAGTAACCATCATTGCAAAGAGCAATAGGGTGAGCGAAAGAGCCATTGCTTTGCCAAATTGGCTATTGGCATAGTCTTTCCAGTCCGTATATTGTTGTTTCACCTTAGCCTCCTAATCCCTGCGTTGCTGGGTTTCGAATGCCACCACCAGGGTGTTTGCATCCTGGAGTTGGCGCATAACATCGGACATTACTCCATACATAGTATCCCGATCTGTCCTAAAACACACTACTATTTCGGGATCATCTTCTCTTTTGCGCACTAAAGTGGAAAACACAAAGGTGTCTTCCGCGCTATCAATGCGAGTGGGTACATCGTCGATCAGGATAGTCTCATCCCTCATTACATAGATGGTTGTAGTATGATTGCGAGGTATGCGCTCAATGCTTTCCGCTATTGGCCAGCGATCGCGTTCTACCCAGAATTGTTTTTCCTGAACGAACACTGTGCTAACCATGAAGAAGAGCAACAGCAAAAAGGCAATATCCGACATCGATCCACTAGGGATATTGGTCTCACGGCTTCTTTCTCTTTTAAGCTTTGCCATTTATCCTCCTAATTCGTCGATAATGAGATCTTCTCGATCTTGGCCGCTTTGAGGCGGTCAACCACACGGATCATGTCATTGTATTTGGCCTGACGATCCGTGATTACTTTGAAGATCATTTCGGAGTTCACTTTCAGCTTTTGCTGAATCAAGGCATTCGAGTTCGGCACTTTCAAAAGTGCGCGGAGCCTCGTTGTTAACCACAATCATCCCCATCTGCTGTAATCTGCATCCGGGTCATCTCCTTCTCTGTCAGAGTTAGAGTCTGAGCCTGCTGCGTATTCTCTGCAGCTGCTGGGGCAGGACTATCCTGATCCCCTCTTTCACGTCGAACTTGGTAGTCGCCATGAAAAAGATGATCAAGAGGAAAGCAATGTCAGACATCGACGAAGTCGGGATCTCTGCTTTGCCTTTCCTTTTACGTCCTATCTTCATCTCATACTCCCTGAGGATTATAACATCGCTTCTACGACTTTTTCAGTCGCTTTCTGCATGTCGATTACCATACCGTCTACTATGGTGACGAAGATATTGTTAAAGAACTGGGTGGGGATAGCCACGATCAAACCGGCCTGAGTGGTGATAAGAGAGATTTTGATACCGCTGGCCACGATGGTGGCGTCCACCGCGCGGGCGGCTGCGATAGCATCAAAAGCTGAGATCATACCGGACACTGTTCCCAAGAATCCCATCATGGGAGCCAAAGTAATAGCGGTGGAGAGCTCCAGAAAACCTTTTTCCAGATAGCTCATCTCGATCATTGCAGCATTCTCAATAGCTTTCTCGACGGCAGGGATGCCACCATCGGCTTTGAGCAAACCGGCATAGATGATGGCCGCGACCGGACCGCGAGTAGCTTTTGCCACTTCGGCAGCTTCTTTGAATTTCTTGTTTTTGATTAAGGGAATGATCTTACCCAAGAAGGCATTCAGATTCACCTTGGCGTAAATAAGGGCAATGAATTTCCAAACGATGTAGGCCAGTCCATAGATCGTGATAAGTAGAATAGGCCACATAGCCCAGCCACCATCTTTAAACCATTTCACCATTCCGCTGCCAAATACCAATTCAGCAAAGCTTTCCAATCCGCCGGTACTAACTGCCGCGGCTGTTTCCTCAGCTGCCACCTGCGCGAACGCCATGCCCGGCATTACCAGGCTAAGCCCCGCTAACAGCAGCATTATGTACGAGAACTTTCTCATTTATGATTCCTCCTTGGAATAATTTAGAAGTTGAACGACACGCCGAGGGTTACTCCGCGGTAGTTACTGTAATTGGCAGGGTTACTTGCGGCGAGACCATGCACGTATTCCACTTCGGGATAAGTGTAGTTCACCACATCATCTTGCAGGTCTTCACCCGTATCATAGGGGCTTCCCGTTCTGGGATAAACATTGTAGATATTTTTGTTCTTAAAGAGGTTTTCTACGTCAAGGAACAAGCGCAAGTTGGTTCCTCCGGGAAGCATAACTCCCTTTGAGATACGCATATTAGTCTGCTGAGTGTAGTCCTTGCGTTTGCTGTTGGTATCAAGCATAGCGTTTCCTTCCAGGCTCTGCGGGGTATAAGGAGCACCGGAAGCAAAGCTCCAGTTCATGCTGGCAGAAAAATCGTCCAGCGGCAAAATGAAGCTTGTGAAAGGCACGAAGAATTCTTCTCCGCGTCCGATCCGGAAGGTATAATTGATCCCAATGTTGTGGCGCACATCCCAATCCAGAGGGAATTCGCGCAGGGAGGTGTTTTCATCCTGAATCACTGTGCTGGAGTTATTGCCCTGAGCCCAGGCCAGAGAGTACGCGATACTCCAGGTATTGAAGTTTGTCAGCAGTTTTTCCAGCTGCATGTCGATGCCTCTGGCTGAGCCGTAGTCTTCAGAGATGAATTTGTACCAGGATACTGTTTCTTCCCCTTCTTTACGTTCTCTGACAGTGCTGACGTAGTTATAAAGGTTCTTATAGTAAGCAGTCATATCCAGCACATAGTCATCGCTGACCTGATGGGAAAGACCCACTTCATAGGTAACGGTGATCTGAGGCAGCAGAGTGGGGTTACCCACTGTGATAGCCACATCGGAAAGATTCGCGTCTTCCGGAGTTTTGGATGTGAAGATATACTGCATCTGCGGCAGCTGATTCTGATAGTTGTAAGCAAAACGCAGCACGTCACGCTCGGTGATGGGGTGCGATACGCCAAGGCGTGGAGACACCATCATCTGGAAGCGATCGCCCTTATCAAAATCACGACTCACGAAGGATCCGTTATCCTGCAACACTTTATAGCTGCTGCCCAGATACCAGAAGTCAAAGCGCAAGCCGGCATTCACGATCATACCTTCCCATTCCATTTTATCTTGCAGATAGTATGCCATCTGCCAGGGATTGGCAGAATATCCGTCACGCTTACCGGAAGCGGCTTTCGCAGCTTCGAAATAAGCTTCGGGTTTGTAGATCGGGACAAGATCAGCAGTGCTGGTGGGAGTTTCCACCAGGGATTCCAGAGCGAAAAGCTCATTGGGAAGCTGATTGGGAGTGCCCCAATTGTCCAGGTCATAATATCTGACATCGTAAATACTGCGCAGGAAGTTCTGTCTGCGATCCTCATAAACAGTGAGGAAGTTTTGCAGCTGGTTCTTTTGGATATCGTGGCTGATGACTTCCAGACCGGTCTTGGCCAGATGAGTCTCGTTGATCTGCCATTCAAAATCAGCGCGCATATTTACGGTAGTAGTAGTATCATTGATGAAGTTTGAGTAGATGGAGCCGGGAGCCGCAAAACCGGGGATACCGCGCGGAATTTCCTGACTCTCAAGGTTGTACACCCAGTTGCCGGCAGGTTGGAAGCCTCTGTCAAACACGCCATCGCCATCATAATCCACGCTACTGTAGCCATAGATTCCTTGAAGAACATTGCTGATATAGACCTCAGGATCGTCGGCAGCATTGGGATTCAGATACATATAGCTATCACGGCTGATGCCACGGGGGCCCTGGTTGCTGTCTTTGGTATAATAGCTTGCTTTCAGCTTCAGGTTCATGGTGTTATTGAACACATGGTCATAAGTAGCAATATACTGTCTCTGAATAGTTTCCGTAACGGCATAGTGCTGCAGGGCATAGCGCCAGCTATAGGCAAAAGGATAGTCATAGTTACGATCGCCACGTACAGCAAAGGTGAACTTCTGCACGGGGTTGAGATCGTATTTGGCTTTCAGGTTCACATTGTAGGCATTATAGTTACGGTTCCCCACATCGATTCCAAGAATGTTATCTCTGGATTCATAAGGATTATAGGGATCATACTGGTGCTCCAGCAGGCTGCGATTGTTCAGCCGGAAGTCGTTGTTGGGATCAGACACATAAAGGTCTTTGAGTCTGCCATCCAGCCACTCACCACCACCATTCAGATAGAAAGTCAACCTTTCTTTCAGATCTTGGGAGGCAAAGGGCACGATGGGCCCGCCAAAGGCAAATTTGAAGACGTCGGAATTTCTACCTTCGCCAATCAAATGGTCTGTATTATACTCCAGTTTCCCGGAAAAGAAGGGATCACCATCTTTGGTCACGATGTTGATCACGCCGGACTGGGCATTACCAAATTCTGCCGGAAATCCACCGGTCATCACCTTCATATCCTTGATGGCATCCATATCCACGGAAAGAGCGCTCCCGCCATCCACGGGATCGGAGACACTCATGCCGTCCACAGTGAAGTTCACTTCATTGGCACGGCCACCCCGGATATGCAGTTCTCCACCGATATTTGTGACTCCAGCCTGCAACGAGACAATGTCTGCCACAGAAGTCACACTGGCATCAGTCAGTCTGTCCATCTCGATCTGACGTGAAGACTCCGTACGGTCACGGCCTACTCTGTCTTGTTCGGCCTGAACCGTGATCGGGCCTAATTCGATCCCTTCCCGGTTCATCGTGGGAGAAAGGTTCGCTGTTTGTCCCACCTGGATTCTTACGTCTTGGTATGTGAGGGTGGCATAACCCACCAGGGTCATCCTCACAGTATAAGTTCCCGGTGGAATATTGATGATAATCGCCTGACCGCGATCGTTGGTCTGGCCACCGGTAATGCGTTGAGTGCCGGACATAACCACGATATTCACAAATTCCATAGGTCTGCCCTGACTGTCACGAACACGGACAGCAAGACGACCGGTAGTCTGAGCTTCGAGGCATGCAACACCAACGAGCAACACTATTAGCAGGATCAATGCAGTTTTTCGCATCGACGGACCTCCCTTCATCCTGGCTTATTTTCTATTCTGTAATACTTTAATATAGGATTAGCCCCAAAAAGCAAAAGGTCTATTCCTCTTAAAGCTCTTATATCTGATCCACAAAAATCAGTCAAGCAGTTTTTTTTGCGTTAGTCGCGCTTTTACCATGCTGAGCCAAGCTAAGCGTACTGATAAAAACACATTTATCGACATCAAACAAACACCACTTTTTTATCCGATTCCGTTTTGACAAGCGCCCCCAATATCCGCGCATCGTGTTTGGAGCATAGGTCTTGCGCTATGGTATCATTACATACAACTATCATTCCAATCCCCAGATTGAAACTCTGGCGCATCACTCCGCTTGCACATTTCCCCCATCTCGAATTATTTGAAAGATAGGTGGAATATCGTTTTCCGGAAGATGAATTTCGGCTTTAAGACCAATGGGCAATACCCGAGCCAGGTTTCCCGGAATCCCACCACCGGTGATGTGCGCCAAAGCATGCACTGAGGATCCGTCAGGTGAGGCCGTAGCTCGGATAAATAGCTGCGATGCACCCTGAGCAGGGCATCACCGATGCTTTCACCCAAGTCCTCCACATATGTATCCACGCCAAGCTGCATCTTGTCAAAGAGCACTTTGCGGGCCAGGGAATATCCGTTCGTGTGCAAGCCGGTGGATGGTAAACCCACCAATACATCACCTGCAGCAACGGATTGTCTGGGCAGGAGTTCGCTTTCCTCCACCATGCCAATAATGGTTCCGGCCAGATCAAAATCCCGCTCTTGGTAGAGGCCAGGCATTTCGGCCATTTCGCCACCGATGAGGGCGCAATTGTTTTCCCGGCAAGCTTTCACAAAGCCATCAATGATTACTTCGATAATCGCCGGATCCAGCTTTCCTACTCCAATGTAATCCAGGAAAAACTGGGGAATAGCACCTTGCACCAGGATGTCGTTCACACAGTGATTTACCAGGTCTTGACCTACTGTATCATATTTTCCGGCTTTGATGGCCACCATGATCTTGGTGCCCACGCCATCCGTGCTGGATACCAGAATCGGTTTCTTCCACGCGCTTTGGTCTATGCGATACAGGCCGCCAAAGCTGCCCAAATCGCTCAGCACGTTTTTACCATAGGTAGTGCGAACCTTTTCCTTGATTGATTTAACGGCCTGCTCTCCTGCGGCAATATCCACTCCGGCTTGCTTGTAATCAATGCTATCTACCTGGTCATGCGGCATAATAGTTCCTTATCTTCATCGATTTTTTCTCTTTTAAGATCCAATAAACCCTGCACGCTGAATTCGCTTACATTATAGGCAGCCATCACCGTGCCATAGCGCACAGCATCTTTGACCAGCTCAAACTCCAGATCGCCTGAGCCCTCCAAATAGCCCATAAAGGCACCGGCAAAGCTATCTCCAGCTCCTGTGGGATCTTTGACTTGGGCCACCGGTAAGGCCGGAGCAAAAAAGATGTCGCTCTCGGATATGCCACACTGCCATACTCTCCACGTTTGATGATCATCAATCGCGGCCCCAATCTCAAGATACTTTTCGCAGCTTTGAAGATATCCTGTTCCGAAGTAAAATCCTTGACCTCGTCTTCGTTCATAAACACGATCTGCACTTTGGAAATCACTTCCCGCAAGGCGTCGGGACATCCCTTGATCCAATAGTTCATGGTATCGCACGCCACATGGGTATAGGCTTTGGTTTTGTCCAGCACCTGCAATTGCAGTTCGGGATGGATATTGGCCAAAAGTAAGCTGTGGCAGGAAGCACAGTTCTGAGGTATCTGAGGCACAAAATCCGCAAACACATTTAGCTCGGTAAGCAGGGTTTCTGCCTTGTTCCAGTTCTTATACTCTCCTTTCCAGCGGAAGGTCTTGCCTTCTTTGTACTCCAGACCATCCAGATTCACGCTGTGACGGGATAGTACTTCACGGGCAGAGGCTGGGTAATCCTGACCCACCACTCCGATGATATTCACTTGCGTGAAATACGATCCGGATAGAGATCCGTAAACCGCGGATCCACCAAGAGCATCTTCCACCTTGCCGGCAGGAGTGCTGATGGTATCGAGGCCGACGGAGCCCACTATCACCAGGCTCAAGGATTCTGCTCCGTTTCCGGGATCACAATCGTGGTACTATCAGCTGTCTCGGCCATTGGCACTGAGGTGACGTTCCCGGAGTTTTGCAGTATTCCCATTATGTATAGCAGGGCTGCCAGCAGGAGAACCATCACGATCAGTTTTGGCCAATTGTGCCCTTTTTTACGGCGATGTTGCCAACGTTCGTTGATTTTATCGTTGAGATCACTCACCGGCTAATCTCCTTTAAGAAAGCCTCAAAGCGGTTCACGCCCTCATTTATCTTTTCCAGACTGTTAGCATAGGAAAAGCGAACCGTGCCTTTGAGTCCAAAAGCACTGCCGGCGACCACGGCCACATGGTGTTTATCCAATAGCATCTCGCAAAACTGATCCGAACTCTTGATTCCGGCATTGTTGTTTTCGATATACCACTGGATGTTGGGCATGATGTAAAACGCTCCCTGCGGTTTGAAACAGCTCAGGTGTGGAATCTTTTGCAGTCTGTCATACAGATAGTCGCGTCGTTGCCAAAACTCTTTGCGCATATTCTCGATGGAATCATCTTCATCATTGAGCGCGCTTACGCAGGCTTTTTGCGTGATGGAATTCACGCACGAAGTGGTGTGTTCCTGCACTCTACCAGCGGCCTGGATGATATGTGTGGGTCCTGCGGCATAGCCCAAACGCCAGCCTGTCATGGCATAAGCTTTGGATACGCCATTGATGACCACCGTGCGTTCCTTCATTTCTTCGCTTACGGAAGCGATGGACACATGCTTGACGTCATCATAGATCAGGCGTTCGTAGATTTCATCCGAAATCACCAGGATATCATGCTTCACGCACACTTCGGCTATAGCGCTCAGTTCCTCACGGGTATAGACGGTTCCGGTGGGATTACTGGGTGAATTCAGGATCAATACTTTGGCACAGGGGCTTTCCAGGATTGCCTCTTCCAGATCTGCGGCTTGAAGCTTGTAGCTGTCGGCTTCCCTTGTTTCAATGTACACCGGCACGGAATCTGCCAGTAAGACCTGATAGGGATAGCTTACCCAATAGGGACTGGGGATCAATACCTGGTCATCCGTATCACACACAGCGGTCAGTACATTAAGGATGGAAGCCTTGGCCCCGGGAGATACCAGGATATCTTTCGGTGTATATTCCAGACCGTTATCCCGCAGCAGTTTGGCACAGATTGCTTTGCGCAATTCCAGGATCCCGGCATTGGCGGTATAGCGGGTAAAATTGGCAGACAATGCCTTTTGCGCGGAAGCTTTGATGTACTCCGGAGTATTGAAATCCGGCTCTCCCAAGCTGAAGCTTATGACATCGATCCCCGCTTCTTTCATCTGTCCGGCTTTGGCCGACAGACTCAAGGTAGGCGAGGGTTTGATCAATTTGGAACGATTGGATAGCTTGATGGCCATCTTATCCCCCTATATGTTTTTATTTTCTAGACATCAGTAACACGAGGATGGCGGTATTGAAGATATCAAGTGTGGAGCATCCGCGTGAAAGATCGCAGATCGGAGCAGCCAGGCCCTGGATAATGGGACCAATGGCCTCATATCCGGCCAGTCTTTGCACCAATTTATAGCCGATGTTTCCCGCCTGAAGATCGGGAAAGACCAAGGTATTGGCGCGACCGGCCACAGCGCTGTGCGGTGCTTTGCTTTTGGCAATTTTATCCACGATCGCGGCGTCCAGTTGCATTTCACCATCATAGGCAAAATCCACCTTGCGCGAATCCAGAATGCGCTTTGCCGAGCGTACTTTTTCCACCAACTCATGTTCCGCGCTGCCCATCGTGGAAAATGACAATAGGGCAACATAGGGCTCATCTCCGAGGATGGCTCTGCGCGTGATGGCGGTGGAACTGGCAATATCGGCCAATTGCTCGTCGGTAGGATTGGGCACCACGGCACAATCCGCAAACAGATATGTAGTTTCGTTTTCCCGTGGGGATACCATGATAAAGGTAGAGGAAACTGTTTTTAGCCCGGGCATCACACCCACCACCTGCAAGGCAGCTCTCAAGACATCGGCAGTGGTATTGGCAGCTCCGGCAACCATACCGCCGGCAAGGCCTTCGCGCACCATCATGGCGCCAAAATAGAGTACATTTTGCATGGTGGCCAATGCCTGTTCTTTGCTCACACCCTTTTCTTTGCGCTTCTCATAGAAGATATCGGCAAAGCCGGGAGTGTATTCGCTTGTCATGGGATCTTCGATCTGACACATAGTGACGTCTATACCGTTGGCTGTAGCATCACTTAATATAGTTTCACGATTACCAAGAAGGATTACTTTGGCCAGTTGCTCTGTGCAAATCATGGATGCCGCCTTCAGAGTGCGGACATCAAAGGCTTCGGGAAGGACGATGGTGCCACCGATCAGGGTAGCTCTTTGTTTCAAAGTTTGCAGGATATGCATTTATTCTCCAATTTGCTCATTATCTACTACGATGAGGCTGAGATCTGCACGCAGCAAAAACTCAGCTTTGATCTTGGCCAATAGCGCGTAGCGGTTCGCTCTGAGAACCGCATCCTCGCAATTCACCAATACATCGTCAAAGAATGTATCGATCAATTTTCCATAGCGCACCAGATGCGCCAAAGCGCTTGCATAGTCCAGTTCTGTTAAAGCTCTGGAGATATCGCCACTCAATCCCAATAGTCCATTGTAAAGCTCGGTCTCTGCTCCTGCTTCCAATAAGGACGGATTCAGGTTCTCAAACAGAGAGTTGTCGGCAATGATATTGGCCACGCGTTTAAACCCAATCACCAGCCTGATAAATGATTCTTCTTTCTTCAAAGCGTCCAGGGCCCGAGCCCGGGCAATGAGATCGTCCAAAGAGCTATATGTGGTATGCATCACAGCTGCCACCACGTCGTAGGCGATTCCCAGCTCTTTCATCAGCCAGACCACGCGTTGTTCAAAAAAACTTTTTGATCTTGTCTTCGGCTTCGGGTGCGAGCTGCACTTGCTCCCGCAAAACGGATAGCGCGAAGCCGATCAAAGCCTCCGGATGGATGTTCCATTTGCGATGAGCCAGAATCTGAACCACTCCTCCGGCTGCTCTACGCAAGGCAAAAGGATCCGCAGAACCGGTGGGCAGCATTCCGATGCCGATGATGCCGCACACGGTATCCAGCTTATCGGCCACAGCACAGATCGCTCCACTGAGGCTTTGCGGTAAGTCATCATTGCTTCCACGCGGCATATAATGTTCATAGATGCCATCAGCCACTTCATGATCCTCGCCTGAAGCCAGAGCATACTGTTTACCCATATAGCCTTGCAGCTTGGTAAACTCCTTCTCACCCAGCATCAAAGTAACAAGATCCGCCTTGCACAACAGAGCTGTCCTCTCTGCTCTGTCCCTTGCGTCCGGGCTTAAAGCCAAGCTTTCACAAATGTGCGCGCAGAGCTTTTGCAGCCTGGCGGTCTTGGCTGCCAGAGTGCCCAATTGAGATTGGAACACCACGTCCTCAAGCTGTGACACATAGCTTTCCAGGGGACGCTTGCAGTCTTCAGAATAGAACCACATCGCGTCTTCCAGACGTGCCCGCACCACTTTTTCGTTTCCACTACGGATGAGCTCTGAATATGCCGGATCGCCATTACTGATAAAGACGAACTTATTGGCCAGATTGCCGGCTGCGTCGTACACGGAAAAGTACTTTTGATTCTGGCTAATCGTGGAAGTGATAATTTTCTCCGGCAAGACCAGGAACTTATGCTCAAACTCTCCCACAACAGCGGTGGGGAATTCGATCAGGTTGCACACGGTATCCAGCAGCCTTTCATCTTCACCCACGCGGTAGGGCTGAGTATTGAAGATCTCGTCCAATTGCTTGGCGATCATGGCCTTGCGGCTTTCCCTCGCCGGCATTACCGCTGCATCCCGCAAGGTAGCTTCGTATGCGCTTGCATCCTTGATGATTAGCGCGGTATCCCGGCCCAGATAGCGGTTGCCGAAGCTTAATCGATCTGCTTTGATCCCATAGAAATCCAGCTCGATCACGCTCTTGTCCCAGAGGGCTACAATCCATCTGATCGGTCTGGAGAAGCTCAGATTGGGATGTTGCCAGATCATCTTTTTGGGCATAGGGATTTGCGTGATGGCAGCAGGCATCCAGTCCCGCAGAAGCTCCATCGTCTCCTTGCCCTTTTGCACAAAGCGCGCGGCCAGAAAGTCCCCTTTCGGGCTATGCTCGATGAAGCTGTCTTCCTCACCGGCTCCCAGTTTCTTCAAAAAACCTTTTCCGGCTGGGCTCAATTCACCCTCAGCAGTATAGGCGATGCTCACGGCAGGCCCTGTTTTCAGGATTTCTGCGTCCTCCTGCTTATGGGGTAAGCCATGCAGCAATATCGCCAATCTCCGTGGCGTGCAGAAAGTATTCAGGCTTGCAAAGGGGAGGGCATTGGCCTCCAGCATCTTGATGAGCGATGTTTCCAGACTGCCGATGGCCGGCACTATCACATTGTCAGGTAGTTCTTCAGTTCCGAGTTCAAATAAAAATGAATGCAAGCGAATATATCCTTCAGTTACTTGTTTAATAGTTGTATCGTAAGGTAAGCTGGTTGCTGATCCCCAAGTCTCCATAGGAAGCTACAGCGTAGTCCAGATCAAAATCTTTCACGTTCCAGCCCAGCCCCAGGGAAAGTCCACTGGTATAGGCCAGGATTCCACCCATGTAGTAATCTCCGGCATTGCTTTTGAAGCCACCACGAATGGCCAGCGCCGGATTCAGCTGATGCTCCACTCCCAATCGGGCAACGAAGTTTTCACCATTGGCTTTGCTGAGGTCAATTGCCCCCAATAGCTGATCATTTAACTGCATGGAGATTCCCGCAGTGTAGGTGGAAGGAAGCTTTTCAGAATGCTTGGCACTGCTGTAATAAGAGGATTGAAAGCCGATGTTGCGCGCGCTGAGCCCCACCTTGATCTTCTCATTCACCGTATGATGCAGGATCCCCAGATCAAGCATCACCGCTGAAGCGGAAGCGTCATCAATGGTATCGTAGATGAACTTCAGGCTGGCCCCCAAATCCAAAGCCGGACTGATAAAGCGAGCGGTGGATACCGAGGCCATCAGACTGTGAGCGCCAAAGCTCTCACCGGTTTCGATGAGTTCTCCGGTGGAGCTGATTTCCGTGCGATCAATGCTGCCACTATTCCAGTATCTAAGCCCTGCGCCCCAGGCCACAAAACGGTTTTTGGGTAACACATAGCTGATGCTTCCCCCTCCACTCCCGACCAAATGATCCATGAATGTAGTAGCAACAGAGCGGTTTGGTGCTTCCAGAATGGCAGCTGGGTTAAAATCCAAAGCGTCAGCATTTTTGGGGATACCGTTCACTGCTCCGGCCATCGCCGTGGTCCTGGCATTATAATAGAGCTTGAGCGTGTCAAAGCCGGTGGTTCCGGCATGTTCATTCTGGGCAGCCAAAGGCAAGAGGCTAATCAGCCAGAGACTTGCCAATAATATCTTCAATATCTTGCACATAGGTATATAGCTCCTTATCTGTGCTTGCCCTCAATAGCAAATCCCGGTTTTTGTCCTCACGCAGATGTTGGGAAAGGCTGCGCAGAATTTGCATATATTGATGGTTTGAGTTTTGGGGAACGGCGATGAGAAACACCAGATTCACCGGTTGACCATCTACAGAATTAAAGTCCATTGGGGTGGCCAGTTTGCACACAGCGATCCTCAAACAGCTCACAGTGAGGTCTCTGGCATGCGGAATGGCGATTCCGCGCCCAATTCCGGTGCTCATAATTTCTTCACGCCCTTTCACGGCCGCCAAATAGCGATCCGGAAAACTGAGGCATCCACTAGCCGAGAGCAGATCCGTCATGAAGTCCAGGCATTTGCCTTTGGATTCAAAACTTTCTACGATTTTGACCAGTTCCGGTTTGAAAAGTCTATTCATTCTCTACCCAGTTCTTGTTGTTTGTAGCATTGTTTTTTTACCCCCTCTTAGCGTCAATCAATTTTTCCCAACAGACGCAGGCTAAATGTGCTGCCGTGGTTTAGTTTACTCTCTACACTGATTTCGGCTGAGATCAGCTCGGCAAAACTCTTCACCAGGATCAAGCCCAGGCCGCTTCCTGATTCATTCGCGGTGCCATACTGACGCAGTTCGTTGTCGATCCGAAAGATCTTTTGCAGATGTCTGCGTGAAATTCCGATACCATAGTCCGTGACGGATATCTGGGGGGTCCCATTGTTGCTGCTGAGGCTTATCCTCACACTGCTTTTGGGGTAGGAATACTTCAGGGCGTTGGACAGAAGATTGCGCAGGATGGAAGAAAGCAGCCTCAGATCGCTTTCCACCATAAAGTCATGCTCTTGATCAAATTCGATGTTGATCCCCTTTTGCGCGGCAGCTTTGGCATAATGATCAATGGCATAAGAAACAGCTTTGGAGAGCGAAACAAACTCCTTTTGACACACCACCTGCCCGCTCTGCAACCTCGCCCAATCCAAAAGGTTTTCCAAAAGAGTGTAGATGCCTCTGGCTGCCGAATTTACCTGCAGCATGGCATCCTCGATCTCACGTTTGTCAAAGCTGCCAAAGTTCTCAGCGATGAATTCTGACAGTGAGATGATGGCATAAACGGGATTCTGCAGGTCATGAGCCAATAGCGAGAAGAAGCGATCCTTGGTGGCATTCAGCTCGATCATATCCTGCGCAGCTTTTTTTGAGATCATCCTCAGCTTTGCGGCGAGCGGATACATCGATGATGAAGCCATCCAGATATACCGGAGTATTGTGTTTATCATAGACGGCATTGCCTTTTTCCCACACCCATTTGATCGTGCCGGATTTGGCGCGGATGCGATATTCCATCTGAAACTGGGTTCGATTCTCCACTGCTGTATCAATGGCCCGGCGCACAAAGTCGCGATCTTCCTCCACGATGATATCATCGTAACACAGAAGATGATTCCCCACCAGATCAGAGGCAGCATAGCCGGTAAGCTCCAGGGAGCCTTCAGATAGAAACACCATTGACCACTGGGCGTCATTCTTACAGCGGTAAGCCATGCCCGGCAAGTTGTGCATCAGATTCGGTATTAATGCGCCGGAGATGCCTTGAACCTCGCTCGAAAGATGCTTTAGCTCGCTTTCTGGGTTTGTTGCGTCTTGCGTTTTTTCCATATTTTGCTATTGTCCGAAGATCGCAAAAGATGTCAAGGATGAAATTGTTCATCGGCAACTGATCTTTTCTTTTCCCTGCATTACAGGGACTTTTGGCAGTGATTTGGACGGGTTGACTTGTAAACGAAGCTTGAGATATTATTGATGCGATCATCGTTTGAGAGCATCCGCAGATTGAACTCATGTTTACTCACCTCGGTTTTTGCTCAGCTTTACCTCATGCTTCCCTCTTGATATGGGGAGATCATGAGGTAAAACCGAGCTGGATCCGAGCAAAATATCCGGGCTCAAAGGGGACAAAAGGCTTATCTCAGAATGAGGATCTTTCCTGTGCTGGTGCCGGTTGTGCCGGAGAATCTGTAGAAGTAAGTGCCGCTGGCCAGATCCGGCTCAAGACTGCTTTCTGCATGGGCATTCAGGCGTTTGGAGGCCACCATTTGTCCCTTCAGGTTATACAGCTTGAAGTCGCCTGAATCCGAGCTCATAGACTTTATTTGCAGCGCGTTACCCGCCCTTAGCGGTGAGGGATAGACCTGAATCAGCGCAGGGAGTTCCGGAGCGATGTAGTCCACTGTGGAGCTGGCGCTTGCTTGCAACTTAATATCGGTGGGCATCATCCCCACTGTGAAGCTGCGCCAGTTACTAAGGTCCGGATGCAGTACTCGCACAATGGCATTGTCCCCCCAGTTTGGATCGAGCAATGCTATAAAATTGCTACTTCCTACAAGATCAGACGCGGCAAAAGGCAGGGGGTTATCTCCGGAATTGAGTACAGTGAAGTCATTGGCATCATAGCTGTACAGGCTGTATCCGCTGCCATCTGCAACATAAGCCCTGCCTGCGGCATTGATCCAGATGTTTCCCGGGCTTCCGCCTAAAGCGATGCTTTCCACCACCACATCAGTAGAGGGATCAACGATACTGATCACACCGAATACATCAGTCCAGTTGCCTGTGCTGGAGACATGTAACAACCCATCGCGAAGAGTGATGAATTGCGGATTTGCTGGCATGGGGATCGTTTGCAGCACACTGAAACTCGCTAGATCGATCACCGATAGTGAGCTGCCAGCATAGTTATTGACATAGTTCCCCGCGTTGCAAACATACAATTTACCATTGCAGACTATCATGTCCTCTGGGGCTGCGCCCACGAGCACAGACCCAAGCAACTGTCCATTCGCGGCAGCCATCTTATATACTCTGGAACTCATCAAGCCGCTGACATAGATATACTCTTCATGCAAGATCGCGTCCCAGGGATTGCTGCCAATGGCCACAAAGTGATTGGCCACCGTGCTGCCACTGCTCTTTGAGATCTTCTGCAAGGAGTTGTCCCCGGAATTTACGGAATACAGATAGTCTTCAGTGACCAGCAGGCGGTTGGGCACATTACCCAATTGAGCAAAACTGTTGTTCACCTGATCCGTCGCCAGATCAATGCGACTGAGTGTGCGGGATTGGGAGTTTACCACATAAATGATCTGCGCGCCCAGGAAGATCGGGCTTAAGAGCAATATCAACAGGATACTAAGTGTTTGTTTCATGGTGTTCACCTCTAATAATTATTGTGACTCGAGATGAACTGCTTATCTTTTTGCGTCTCCTTCGCTCCGTGGATACGCCTAAAAATACTTGTTGGCAGGTTTCCTGGCTCGCAGCGGTTTGCCTTTTCGGCTTATGCGGTGCCTTCCCATCTCTATCAGAGACAGTGACACCGCAAACCTTTGTGCTGCATACAGTGGCGGAGGCCGCTTCATTTGATGAATTCCTATTACCTGTGTAAGCACCATCAAGTCACGAAGCCATAGTTTTTGAGAGTGGGATTTTCGTCAAGTGAGGAAATACAGATTAGCTTCATACCCGACTCAACTCCGGGTACTTCAGGCACATTGATATGCAGTAATACTAGGTATAGAAATATGTGAGCTCAGCGATATCAATGAATGTGACATCAGACAAAAAAAAGACCTTGACATTTAGCTGTGCTTAACATATATTGGTTTTAGAGTTGTAAAGGCAGTTTTGATTAAACAAACTAATGGCTTCCTTTTTGCTGTCAGTTGATTCCGGTGACTTTTTTATGAAACAGCCGTAAGGCTGAATATAAACAAAGGAGATCAGAAACAATGATCAACACTATTCTAAAAAGTGCCCCCCCCCCGCACACGAGGATTCAAAACGCGCCGGTTGCATGCATCAGTTCAGCAATGCAGTATGATGAAAAGCATCACAAATAGTGCTCACGCAACAGTCCAGAGGCTTCATCGCTTGTATTGTTTCCCAGCTTTTGTACTCGTTGTCATACTCGTTTTGGGCATATCAGGTTTGGGAGCAGAGGAGTTCTACGTCGACGTAAATTCAAGCAATCCCAACCAGTCAGGATCAATCACCGAGCCTTTTCACTCAATCAATGCCGCCGTTCTCTACATTTACAACGGTCACACACCCTTGGATAATGTTGCCGATATCTTGATACTACCAGGAACCTATGTCGAGAACATTACTATTCGCTTTTCATATTACACATCCACGATAACGCTGTGGAACTTCCAAGCATATACGGGAGGTGTAACAATTATCGGATACACATTGGGTGACCCGATATTTTAGTGTGGAGTCGATGATGGGATCAAGTGTGACCTTTCAAGATCTTGACTTCGCCACAACCTCCCTGCAGGTTAACAAGGCATTTTCGGTCACAGCCCCCAATATAATAGGAACTTTGAAGTTTAGTAATTGCAGTTTTTCGGGGTTCAAACATAGTATACTCATTACTGAGGTACAAGATTCCGAAGAAATAATGAATGTATCCAACTTCGAAGTAGCTGATTGTTACTTTGAAGGGATACATGAAGGCGGGGTCGGCATTTATACCTATGCACGAAGCGACGAGCTTTATGGGGAGGATTACCCTTTGTCCCCAACATCTCAATCCACAACAACACATTTAGCGATAATGGCATAACTCAACCGGCTCAGTATTATTCATACGAGTGCATCACCATAAGGAATTGGCGGAAGGTGGCCCCTGCTTATGAGCAGGTTCACATATTCGAAAATAGTTTTGAGGGCAGCACCGCAAATGTGTACCCATTCGGAGTGATTCTTGACAGACTTAACAGGCAGTACAATTGGTTTTCGCAAATAGCGTGTAAAGCCTTTGTCTATGATAATGTATTCATGAATCATCGTGTGCTTGCTGATATCTCAAAACTAAAGTTTACTGATAATCAAGCCGAGATCACCCAAAACTGCTCCCCTGTCCTTTCTTACTTTTCAGTATCTATCTACTGAAAGCGAGACTCACGCAGACACACTTTGGACAGAGCGCAATATCGTCCACGCCCCACACGCATATTCGCTGTCCCATGCTATACTCAAGGACAAGCAGAACTCATTCTTTGGTAGTGAGAAATTTATAAATGCCAATGATAGCCATGCCAGTATTGAGAATAGTCTCGTCAACGGATATAGCCAATACTTCGGGCTTACGGGGCTGAGTGCAGTAAACACAACTCACAGCTACTACGATGTATTGGAAAACAACAACCTGGTGACTTATGAGAATTGTCTATCCCAAGTGGACCCTTTGATAAGCCATCATTCGACGGGTTTGGGGTATAGTTTGCTATGGAATAATGACAATCGTAGTCCACTCATAATGGCAGGCATTGGCACTACCGGAGCAATGGGGCAATCTACACGAAATGACAGATTGGACATTGGCGCAGTCCAATATGACGAGTACCCGCATGAATACATCACCTACACATTCCCTTCCTATTCTCAGAGAAATGGTTTGAAATGGATGAGTTTCCCCAGTTTGGACAGGATTTGGAACCCGACGACAGATGATCCTGATGTGGCTCAAGTGTTCTTTGAACCTATAATTGATGAAGATATTCTTGATCAAATAGCTTGGAAAGTTTTGGATGATGCAGCCGAGGATATCCACTTTGTTACTGGGCAAGGCTGGCAAGGAGACATGTACCATAACATAATCCCCCAGCAGGGCTATAAGATCCAAATGGCGCAAGGGCTTCAGGATCCGCAAAACATTGCGGTGCCAGGATTAATCCCCATCGTAAGTCAGAATCCTCTAAGCATCAAGGCAGCATCTGCAAGCAAAGCCGTTGATATCGGGAATGAAAACTGGTTGGGCTATTTCCATGAAACAACTGTGGAAGCTGCGGATGCCTTCGAAGGAATCATTGATAATCTATGGAGCATCCAAACCCAAAACTGGACGATGGTGAGGGAAGACATGGTTCCCGGCAGTCCCTGGATATACGCGCTACAACATGGCAAGGATCCAGTTCTGAGTTATGGAGATATGGTGATCGTGAAGTGCTTTGAGGATGCCCAATTTTATTGGAACACCGCTGCGCTTGAGCAGATACCACTTGAAAAAGAGCTTCCCGACCACTTCGATTTTGAAGAGAAGCCGGATTACATCCCATTCTACGTGGAACTGGACGCAAATGATCTACCCCGCGAGATTGCTTTGTATGTGGATGATGTATGTAAAGGGGCGGCTGTAGTAAACGACAGTTTCGTGGAAATCCCGGGCTATATTGTGGATAATCCTGATCCAAATGCCGAAGTGGAGATTCGTGCATTATACGAGAGTAAAGCCGCAGTGCATCTTATCCCAGAGTTCAGAGTGTGGAATCAGACCCAAGGAATCTATGAGAGCAAACCCATAATCCTGAACAGCAAAGACTATTATTACAAATTGAGATTAGCAAGTAGTGAAGAGGATAGCCCTGTTACTCCGGAGCCTGGCCTACAGGTTTATCCCAATCCCTTTAATCCCAGCACTACGATCAAGTTTAGCCTTCCCGCCTCGGGAGAGATCCAGCTTGATATATACAACCTGAAGGGACAACTGGTGTGCAATCTGGCCAAAGGTGAGCTAATGTCTGGAAAGCACAGCATTGTGTGGGACGGCACCGATAATCAGCATAAAAAGGTAAGCAGTGGATTGTATTATAGTAAATTGAGCTATCAAAACACAAGCTTCGTCAAGAAAATGGTAATGCTTAAATAAGCAGTAATTTCAGTTCAGGTGCCGTTGCTTAGTAGCTCGGCATCTGAACTGGATTAGAAAATAATCCCGAATCGAATAGTCAGGATCGAGGTGAAACTATGAACCTTAAAAAAAGCATCCATAAAATGCTACTGCTAATGATGATAACCGTATTGAGCCCAAACTTGGGCCTGGCCCTAACCCATAGAGTGGCTATGGATGGCAGCCAGCCTTTTAGCCAGATTCAGGATGCGGTAAGCGCTGCTGCCGATGGCGATACTATATTGGTGTATCCCGGCAGATACATCGAAAACGTGGACTTCAGCGGGAAAAACATCACCATTGCAAGTCTGGAGCTGATTACAGGCAATCCGTCCTACCGGGACAGTACCATCATTGATGGCAACAATAGCGGATCCGTTGTAGAATCACTAAGCACCTTGCAAAGTGCCGGAATCTATGGTTTTACAATCACCAGAGGCTCGGGATCAGCCATAACCTATTATCAAGGTGTCCAGATGAACTTAGGTGGCGGCATAGCCGTGCATAACGCAAGTTCATTCTACGTAGCGAACTGCATCATTGAGCACAACCGTGCTGATTGGGGTGGTGGACTTATGCTCTATCGCAGTACCGTTTACGCCAAAGACACCATAATCAGAGACAATTGGGCTACGATTGGGGGCGGAATTCATCTACGTAATCATGGCCGGATTGTCTTCGATCAAGTAGATCGCTGCAGTGTGTATAACAATACTGCGGGCACCGGGCAAGACATCATTGGCACAGATACCCGGCTGGAGACCAATATCTATCTGGATATGGCGACAATTTATCCCACTACAGATTACTTCATATTTTATTCCCGCAGTGTTCCAGAAGGGGTGTGGCCGGGTGGCTTTCCGGTAATCGACATCCAAAGAGGCTTCACCAGCGAAATCAACCTGGATATTTACGTCTCGCCCCATGGCCAGGATGATAACGACGGCCTAAGCCCGTCTACGCCAATGAGAAGCATCTATCGGGCATTGCAGATGGTTGCTTCGGACAGCCAATACCCAAAAACGGTTCATCTTGCACAGGGAGTTTATTCCACCACTGAGGGTCAGTTCTTTCCCATCGGGATGAAGCCCCATGTGAAGATACTGGGAGATGCAGAGCATTGGCCGATTCTGGAAAATCTTGCGTATAGGGAGACCATCACCGGCTCCCGTAGCCACAATGCCACAGTGGAAAACATCAGCATAGACTACGGAGATAATGATGAAGGGGCACAAGCAATATCAATAGGAATGTCTGACCAAGCTAAACTCAAGAACATCATCATTTTGCCGCATCAATCGAATACTTGGAAGGGGATTGGACTTGGGTCCAATACTAACTACCCTGTTGCTGTCTATGTAGAAAACGTGCACATTAGCGGTCAAACATCAAGATTCAATGCGGGCTTGATGCTCCACACTCTTGATGCAGAGGTGAGAGGCTTAACCATTGATGATTGTCATGCCACCGGTAATCTATATGAGAGCCCTTACTCAATATTCTACCACCGCGGCAACAAGCTGACTATAGAAAATTCGCAAATCATCAATAGTAGCCTGCTCAACTATAATGCCGCAGTAGTTAGCATAGGTATGTCGCGCAGTGATTCCAACAGCCGCTTAATCATGAATAATGTACTTGTGGCCAACAATAGCAGTGGCAGTGAATCTCCGGTTTTCATTTCTGCTTTCACTGATTCAACCTCACGGATTAGCAACTCCACCTTCGCCAACAACCGGGGTGGATATTATGCTGCGACACTGAATGGTAATCTTCAGGTATCAAACTGTATATTCGATAATGACAGTCCTTCGGAGATTCGGGTAGAGAACAACAATCCTGATTTCACTTCCTCGCATACTTATAATAACAACTTTATCAGAGGCTATCCCCAAAGTTTGTCTTCGGTTGCCCTGAATCTGATTAGTTTCAACGATATTGTGCTAACCGGAAATCCGGGCTTCAGTAGCGATTTGGCAAATGACCCTCTCTCCTACCGCCTTAGCAATGGATCTATCTGTAGAGATATGGGAACTCCCGATACCACAGGCCTATATCTACCCGAAGTGGATTTGTATGGCAACCAACGTGTATTTGGCTCAGCTATCGATATTGGCTGCAACGAATGGAGCCATCCGGTGAGCCTTGAAGATCACATGATTCCCATAGGCTTGGCAGTTTCGGCCTATCCCAATCCCTTTGTGGATGGGGTGAGCATCGGCTATAACCTGGATAAAGCGGCAAGGGTGAAGCTGCAAATCTACAACCTGAAGGGGCAATTGGTTCGAACTCTGGTGAAAAATACTCAAAGCAAAGGAGAGCAGCTCAGCGTGTGGGAAGGCACTGATGACAAAGGCATTGAAGTATCTGCGGGCATATATCTGATCCGACTATCCGTGGATGACAATCCTCCGGGTCTCTCCAAGCTGATTAAAGTGAAGTAATCCATCCTGCACAAACACCTGATTATCTGAGAGAATAGCTCAGCTTGAGCCCGGTAGCCCAATTGAAGCCCGGTTGCGGGATATATGCATATATTTCGTAGCGCTGATTGAGGATGTTGGCCAGCCGCGCGTCCAGCATCAGTTCGAAACGATAGATGCGGAATTTGTGCATCAAATCCAGATCCAGATTGGAAAACCCGGGCAAGGGATCAATGAGATTATCCACTGTGCTGTATTGCTCTCCGGTATGGTTCCAGTTTATGGTTACTGCGCGTGATTCATCAGCCAGTTTGAGTGCCAGTTGGGATTTCAGCCTGGGTGTGTAGGTGAGATGTTTGCCATAAGTGGCCGAAGGGCTGCCATCTTCTTTTATGGAAAAATCTTTAGCTTCAGTGAGCGTGAGACCGCCTTTTACAGACAGCAAGCGGGATAGCTGCCATTGACCGCTCAGTTCATAGTTCGTGATCCGGGCCTTCCCCACATTAAAAGGCTTCCAATGGCTGCCAAAGAGGAATATCTGTCGCCATTGGATCAGGTTCTCGATCTCGTTCAGATGGTAAGCAGCTTGCACTTGCCAGTTCTCGTGCTCCAAAGCGGCACGCAGGCTGTAACCTTCGGAGATTTCGCTTTGTAACTCAGGATTACCCATGGTCTCACTATCCCCGATCCAATACATGTCATACAAAGATGGCAGCGAAAAAGCGGTTCCATAGCTTGCGCCCAAGCGGTATTTTAGGCTAGCTTGATAGCTGAAATCCTGTTCTGCCCGCCAGGAATCGTGCACTTCAGAATCCGCGTAATCACGCCTGAGCGAGAGCTGGGAATACCCTTGCACAAAGGATAGACCATACTTCTGACCGGCACGGAGGCCAAGCGCAAAGTTATCGCGTTCACCCTTGCTGGTGGTGGAGCCTGACCCATACACATTGTGTTGGGTGAAGTCGTATGTCAAAGCCTTGTATTCCGTGATGCCTTCCAGGCTGCTTTGTCGCCACATCCAGCTTAGCCTGTCCTGCACTCCAATGTTGATTTGCGCCTGGGCATAATGGCTGGGATTAAGGGGGTTGGTGGAAGCCAGATTGCGAAAGCTGCTGCCATCGCTTTGGTGAAAGATCTGCGCTTCATTGCGTAACTCGCCCCTCTGCCATTGGTGCTTGAGAGTGTGATAGCTGTGCGAACCGCTGAGGCGGGAATCGTCGTACAAATCAGGAAAGTTGATCGGGCCCGGCAATTGGCGGATAAAGGAACCCAATCCGAGTGTGTATTCCAGGTTCTGCTTGCCGCTGTGGAAGGCTGTTTTCAAAAAAGAAGTTATCCGCTGTTTTCGCGTTATGCTTTCTGCTATAGGAGTTTCCGGGATCCCACCAGGCATCATAGGAAAAGTCGTTTCTCGCGAAGTAATGCTCATAGTTTACCCGCAAAGTCCATGCTTTTTGCAGATACGAGAGCTCATACTGCTGTCTGGCCATGGAGTATGATCCGAAACTGCTATGCGCGTTTATGTCCAGGCCTCTGCGCGTAGAGGACTCTTGGTGACGATGTTGACGATGCCACCGATGGCGGCAGAGCCAGCGTAGGCAGAGGAATTGCCTTTGATAATCTCGATGCGTTCGATCTGAGTCGCGGGAATCTTGCTAAAATCAAAGGCTTCGCCAGCAGCGTTTAAGGCCACTCCATCCAACAGCACCAGAGTGTAGGCGCGATAGCGATCCCCAAAAAGTGATATCGTTTGCCGCTCCCCCAAAAGCCGGTTATCAGAGCTACTGAATGAGCTGGTGTCCAGCAGCAGGTCAGCCCCGCTTCTCGTGGCAGAATTGGTATCTGAATAGATCAGTTCAGTATCCAAAGCCGGGGTCGCGCTGCGATACTCCAGTTCGCGCACCCGGATCAGAGGATGGACGAGCTCCGCCCTCTGCAACACAATCGTGTACTGAGCAATATCTTTCAGGCTAAGGCTAAGGTCATTATAGCCCAAACGCGAAAAGGATACTCTTTCAGATCGGCTGCTGACGGCTACCTTTCCCTCCGAGTCTGACACAGCCGTGCCTCCGGCATGCGTGACCCGCACATTGTCAAGGGCTTTGCCCTCGGGATCAAGCACTTGCAGTTCAATGAGTTTTGCGCTCAAAGGAAGCATAATGAGCAGTAAAATCAGGCTTGCCATTAGGACTTTCAGCCTGGACTTTAACAGCTTAAGCGGCAGGATGCCGCTTCCACATTCGAGTTCCTGTCTTTTCATTTGTTCACCTCATCTTGTTTATTGTGACTCGAGATGAACTGCTTTTTCACGTCTCCCTCGCTCCGTGGATACGCGTCAATACTTGTTGGCAGGTTTCCTGGCTCGCAGCGGTTTGCCTTTTCGGCTTATGCGGTGCCTTCCCATCCCTTTCAGAGACAGTGACACCGCAAACCTTTGTGCTGCATACAGTGGCGGAGGCCGCTTCATTTGATGAATTCCCTATTACCTGTGTAAGCACCATCAAGTCACAGAGTGCACGGAATTCGGGCATGCCGGTACTGTCAAGCAGATTCCGCGCTTCCCGATTGATAATTGAATTGACAAAAAGAGGACATCCCTGAGTTTGGCACGATTGGACAAATCTGTGAAAGACAACTTGATGCATGTGTAAAACAAAAAAGATATATACTGAATGCGAACATTTGACGCTATTCTTCCCTATCTGAAGAAGAGCTATGCCCAAATCGGTGGCGGCATCGTAATGCTAATCCTGGTTGACGTGGTACAATTGGCCATGCCCAAGGTGATGCAATACGCGATAGACAGCATCCAAAACCGCACCATCGATGAACGGGGACTGGTTTGGGTGGGTCTGCTCATCTTTGCTTTGGCGATTGCGGTGATGGTTTTGCGCTATTTTTGGCGCATCCTGATCATAGGCAATTCGCATCGGATCGAAAAAAAGCCTGAGGCAGGATTTTTACAATCATCTCCTAAGGCTCTCGCAAAACTATTTTAACAAGAGCAAGACCGGGGATCTGATGGCCTATGCCACCAATGACCTCAATGCCGTGCGCATGCTCTTTGGCATGGGTCTGATCGCGGCGATGGACATCATATTGATGACCATTGCCAGCTTCTCCTTCATGGTCTCGATCGATCTCAGGCTCACCCTGCTGGCCATTATCCCGATGCCCTTTTTATCCTTTACCATCGGCTATTTCGGCAAAAAGATGCATAAGCGTTTTGCCGCTGTGCAAAAGAGCTTTGCCACTCTATCGGGAAGAATCCAGGAAAGCATCTCCGGTATCCGCATCGTGAAAGCCTTCAATCAGGAAAAGGCCGAACTGGCCAAAGTGGATGAAGTATCGCTGGAGTTCGTGGAGGAAAACATCTCCATGGCCAAGATTTCCGGCATCTTCCATCCTTTCATGAGCTTTGTAATCTCCACATCGATGATCATCACCCTCTTTTTTGGGGGCAGAGCAGCCATCCGTGGAGACATCACCATTGGAGGTTTCATCGCCTTTTTCCAATATCTGGGCATGCTCGTGTGGCCAATGATCGCCATCGGCTGGATCGTGGACATGTATCAAAGAGGTACTGCCTCACTGAAGCGACTGAATGAGATCTTCGAAGTGCAGCCTGAAGTGGATGATAGTGAAGCAGATCAGTCTATTCAGCATTTAGAAGGCAAGATTGAATTCAAAAACCTCAGTTTCCGTTTCGGAGAAGACCTGCCCTTGATCTTCAAGGATATCACCACCGGCATCGATGCCGGCAAAACACTGGCCATAGTAGGCCCCACCGGTTGCGGCAAGACCAGCCTTATCGAACTTTTGGTGCGCATCTATAATCCGCCCAAAGGCAGCATCAAGATCGATGGTCACGAGCTTTACCGCATCCCCTTGCAAGTGCTTAGGCGTGACGTGGTGCTCGTGCCGCAAGATATCTTCCTCTTTAGCGACAGCATCGCCAATAACATCCGTCTGGGCAATCCTGACGCGTCCATCGAAGCCGTGTACGAAGCAGCCCGTATCGCCAACGTCTATGAAGAAATCATGGACTTTGAACATAAGTTTGAAACAGTCGTCGGTGAACGGGGCATCACCCTCTCCGGAGGACAGAAGCAACGGGTGGCCATCTCTCGTGCCTTACTAACCGATCCCCAGGTGCTGATCCTGGATGACGCGCTTTCCGCCGTGGACACCAAAACTGAACGTCATATCCTGGAGCGCTTGATCGAAGTGAGAAAAGGGAAAACTACCATCATCATTGCCCATCGCATATCCTCCATTCAACACGCGGATAAAATCATCGTGCTGAGTGACGAAGTAATCAAAGAATACGGCACTCACAGCAGCCTGCTGAGAGCCGGACGGCATCTACCACGAACTCTTTGAGAAACAACGAATCCGGGCACGCCTGGAAGATGAGGAGGTGGAATCATGATGCGCGGTGGCGGTGGAGGCCGTGGCGGAGCTTTTCAGACCGATGATCTGAAAGGAAAGATCTATGATCGCCGGCTTTACGGCAAGATGTATCACTATCTGAAACCCTATATGAAATGGGTGATTCTCTCCTTCTTCATCCTAATGATGGTGACCGGCGCGGAGCTGGTGTTACCCCTCATCCAAAGATCTGCCATTGATGACTATATCGTGTCTGACAAAGCGATAGCCATCTTTGCCGATGGTCCCGAGTATGACAGTTTTATCCGCAAATATGACTTCTTGAAGCTCAAGGAATATCACAGCGATGGCGTGCATTTTGTGATAATCTCCTCCAGAGATCGCAACAGGATGGATAAGCCTCATCTTGACACTCTGGAACAGCAAGGCATTATCAGCCCTCAAACTGTGTTTTTGGTCAAAGACACTGACGAGAACTTTGCCATTCTGGAACAGCATCTCAGCTTTGATCCCAATCCTGAAGATGGCATCATGGAACTAGCCGGATTCTTCCGCGTTGGCAGTGGATACCTCGCTGTATCCAGAGAGCAAATGCAAAAATTGCCCCGTTTGGAGCGCCTCAATGTGCGCAAAGACGCTTCCCGCTCACTGATGATGCTGGCTCTGATCTTTTTGGGCATCATCAGCGTGAGATTGGTGGCATCCTATCTGCAATCCGTGATTACGGCCACATTCTCGCAACGCGCAATGAACGACCTGCGTCACGATGTCTTTGAACACCTGCAAAAAAATGCCCACCAAATACTTCGATCAAAACCCCGTGGGCAGGCTCGTAACGCGCGTGACAAACGATATCCGCGCCATCGACGAGATGCTGGCTTCAGGTGTAATCACCATCGTGCAGGACGTAATCCTGGTGGTCGCCATCGTCACTCTGATGCTGATCCTGAATTGGCAACTGGCTCTGATCAGCATGGCCATCCTACCGATCGTGATTTGGGTGATAGCCATCTATCGCAGCAAAACCAGAGTGATCTATCGCGAAGTGCGCAAACACCTGGCTCAGCTCAATGCCACTTTGGCTGAACACATTGCCGGACAAAAGATTATCCAGCTCTTCAATCAATACAGTCACAAGCGGGATGAATTCTCAGACATCAATCACCACTACTTCCTCACTTCGATGAAGCAGCTCAGGCTCTTTGCCTTTTTCCGTCCCATCATCCACGTATCTTCCCAGGTGGCAGTGGCCATGATCATCTGGTATGGAGGTGGACAGATCCTGCGCAATGTGATCACCATCGGCCTGCTCATGGCCTTCACGCAATACGTGCACAAGCTCTTTGAACCGATCAACGACTTCAGTGAGAAGTTCAACGTGCTGCAAGGTGCTTTGGCCGGTGCTGAACGCATCTTTGACCTGATGGACCAGACCCCGGATGACTATCGTGAGGAACTAGCTACCAAGGTCAAGTTTGAAGGCGAGATCGAGTTTGAGAACCTCTGGCTGGCCTACAACAACGAAGAGTGGGTGCTCAAGGATGTGAGCTTCAAGGTGCGTCCCGGCGAGAAGATCGCTTTGGTGGGTCATACCGGAAGCGGCAAGACATCCATCGTCAATCTCATCCTGGGTATGTATCCCTATCAAAAGGGCAAGATCCGCATCGATGGCAAACTCCTGCAAAACTACGCTTTATCTGATATTCGCTCAAACGTTGGCATCGTACAGCAGGACGTATTCATCTTCAGCGGTGATATTCATGAAAACATTGCGTTGAACAACAGCAAGCTCAGCCGTGAAGAGGTCAAACAGGTTGCCACCTACGTGAATGCCGACAAGTTTATCCAAAACCTGCCGCATAAATATGACGAACCGGTAATGGAGCGTGGGGCAACCCTTTCCACCGGACAGCGGCAACTGATCGCTTTTGCCAGAGTATTGGCATATGATCCATCTATCTTCATCCTGGATGAAGCCACCAGCAACATCGATACCGAGACTGAGATCCTGATCCAGGACGCGCTGGAAAAGATCATCAAGGATCGCACCTCATCATCATCGCCCACCGGCTTTCCACCATCCAGCATGTGGATCGCATCCTGGTGCTGCATAAAGGTAAGATCGTGGAAGAAGGATCGCATTTTGACCTGTTGGACAAGAAGGGGTTGTATTATGATCTCTATCGATTGCAATACACTTGAGCCAGAGATGTCCAAAAATAGATTGACAAAAAATTGGAAGCAGTTTTGCATGTAAACTGATAGATAGATGATTAGAAGCTTTAAGCTCTATATACAGAACATAAACCGTGATCTATAGGAGGATCAATGAAGAAACATTGGCTTGTTATATTGGCCGTAATGCTGATCACTTCGGCTTTTGCCTATGAAGTGGTAGCATATCATGAAGACTTTGAATCCGGCGCTGATGGCTGGACTCATTACGACGGTGCCGAGAGCCCGAATAATTGGCATATTTATGACAATGGCGACGCTCAGGGCAACGTATGGTGGATGGGTGATCCCGCTCTCGCGTCAGGAGCAAACATTGGTGGTTATTACAATCGCCAATATCTTGTGTTGGACACTCCTGCCCAAACCCTTACCGCAGCAAACGCGAATCTTACTTTCAAAATGAGACTCGGCCTGGAAGATCCGGCTGGAGCAACAGCTCCCTGGGATGGTTGGGATTCTGCCAACGTGCGTATCTCCACCGATGGTGGAACTACCTGGAATGTGATCACGGAACCCCCGCTTATCACTTCAATTCGTCTTACGCTTTTGGCAGTGAACATGGTGAAGGCGAGAACATCGCTGCCTGGGGTGGCATGTTGACCACCTGGACTACTGCTACTTTCAACCTCTCCGCCTATGTGGGCCAAAGCGTGAAAATCCGCTTCGCCTTCGCTTCAGATCCTGCTTACAGTACCTCTGACCAGGCCGATATGTTTGGTTTCATGGTTGACGACATCTCCTTTGGTGGCTATACCAACAATGGTGTGGACGATGGCCAAATGACCTGGACCAGCATGGTTCCTCTGGGTGGAGACCTTTGGCACATAGCCACTAGCGCCACAGCTCCGTCACCCACACATGTCATGAGAAATCAAAACGCTTCGGGCAGCTACAACCCCAATATGCTGAACTACCTGGTAAGCCCTCCCATCACTCTGCCTTCCAGCGGTGATATCTGGGCTGATTTCATGATCATGGGTGATTTCTCGGACAACAGCCCGCAAACAAACCTGGCCGATCTGGATTACTGGGGCTGGGAAATCTCTCCCGATAACGGCATGACCTGGTATGCTATGAGCAATCCCTATGGCCTTGCTACCGGAAATAATTATGTTTATATTGATGCGCCGGACGTGTGGGCATCAGCGATTGAAAGCTATTCTTTAGATGGATTCATCTCAGACTATGCCGGCGAAACAGTGATCTTCCGTTGGTATTTCAAATCCGATAGTGACGACCCCATCGGTACCGGAATCATGATCGACGATTTCAAGATTTACAATGACGTTATCGTGGCTGCTCCTGAAACCTCGTCGCTGAAGTTAGCGGCAACAATGTAACTCTCACCTGGGAAGCTCCCGGTGGCGGTGGTGGCGGTGGTGAAGAAGGCTGGCTGCAATATTGCGGTGAGCCGGATGGCAACTCCGTGGGCACCGGTGCCGCAGCAGACTTTGATGTGGCTGCCAAATGGAGTGCCATGGGTGACACCAATAGCATCTATCCCTATGTGGGCATGAACATCACCAAAATCCAGTTTGTTCCTTCCGAAGCCAATTGCCAATATGCCGTCCGCGTCTGGACCGGTGCTGCGGCAACCATGGTTGTGGATCAAGTCGTCAGCAATCCTGTGCTGAACCAATGGAATGAAATCGTGTTGGATACTCCCTTCACCATTCCAGCTGGAACCCAGATCATGGCCGGATATCGTGCCAATACTCAAGCCGGATATCCTGCCGGCACCGATGCTGGTCCTGCCATTGACGGCTTTGGCAACATGATGCGTTTCCAAGGCTCCTGGACCACTTTGCTGGCCCTTGCCGCCACTTTAAACTACAACTGGGCCATCAAGGTCTATGTAGCCGATGCTGATGGCCGTGAATATGTGCTTGGCGAACTGCCTCAGAACGATCAGTTTGCCTCCGGCAGCCTTGCTGCCCACACCGTTCGCACCAATCGTGCCTCCGGATACAGAGTGTATCGCAATGGCGTTATGATCGACCAGGTTGCCGGCGATGTGCTCACCTATACAGATATGAACGTGGAAGGCGGAGTGCATACCTATTATGTGACCGCTATGTATGATGCCAACGAATCCCCCGCGTCAAACTCTACCACGGTATTCGTGATTCCTGCCCTTCATGGTGAATCTTATTATGATGACGGCTCTGCCGAGATGGGTCTCAGCGTAGGCTCTTCCCGCCAGATGGCTGTTTATCATAACTTCTATAACGATTCCGTAACCCTGAAGTATGCCAAAGTATTTGTCCACACTCCTTCCACTGCCAGCATCATCGTCCGCGTCTATGATAACGACGGAGAAGGTGGCTTGCCCAACACCATGATCACCCAGGTGCAGTATCCTGCTGCCAACGTGATCCCGGGCTGGAACTACATCCCCTTCACCTCTGAAGTGATCATCCCCAGTGGCAGATTCTATCTGGCCATCATGGAAACTCCGAATGCTTCACAGATCGGTGTGGATACTTCCAATAACGGTCACAGCTACACCAATATGGGTAGCGGTTGGGCTGCTTACACCGAAGGCGAGATCATGATTCGCGCCATCGTCTATACCGGAAGCTCCAATGAGAACGAGCTCAACCCCGCTCTCACCCTGGCTGCCGGAAACTATCCCAACCCGTTCAACCCCACCACCACCATTTCCTACAGTGTACCCACCAGCGGCATGACCTCAGTAAAGGTCTTCAACCTCAAAGGTCAGGTGATCAATACTCTGGTTAACAAAGAATTGGCCGGCGGAAACCACAGCGTAGTCTGGAATGGCACCGATATGAACGGCAGAGCCGTATCCAGCGGTATCTATTTCGTGCGCGTGGAAAATGACGGTAAAGCAGTAACCAGGAAAATGCTGCTCTCCAAATAAATAAACCTCACCATTAAACATAACAGGAGCCCTGCTTGCGGGGCTCCTTTTTTATATCCGTACGTTTGCATGAAGGATTGAGTGCATGTGTACAGCCTGAGCCCTGGAAGGGCGACAGACCATAGCGAGGGGTGTGAACCCCTTGTTACGCAGTTCAAAGATGTGGTTCAGCCCCGGAGGGACGACAGGGATTCATTGATTCGTTATGGGTATGGGGGCGGGGTTTTGTGTCGCCCATGAAGGGCTAAATGGTATATTAATGACTTGTTACGAGGGGTTTCGCTTCGCTCCACACCCTCGCTATGCTCTGTCGCCCTCCGGGCTATTGGTAGCTAAGATTTCATAAGATCCGTAGTCTTTCCTCGTAGCATCGGAATAGTGCGTTACGTTGTTGCGCTTGTCAGGAGAGCAGATAGGGCGCTGGATTGTTCGCCTCAGACTTAGCCTATGCTTAGCCCATAATCACTTCATGCTACGAGGAGATCATGGGGTAATGCAGGAGTAACGATGACCTCAGGCAGCGAGTTCACCTCAAGGCCAGAGGATTCGATGCGTCTGTTCCACCCCAAACTTCGCTTCGCTCCGCCTTGGGGACCCGGGCGGTGTCAAAACGGAACGGAGTTTCGTAAAAGTAAGCAGCTGCGCTGCTTGTGCAGACGAGACGTCTGCAATCCTAGCGCTCTACCCTTTCATCTTAGGTATTCAAAGACGACCTTTGATTAATTCCCGCTTGGTCTATATCCGAATGTTCACATACTGGCCGCTGAAGCTATAGCCACTGAAGGCAGGGAGCTTCTTTAGGGCAGCAATATACTTATCTATCTGATCTTCTTCATGGATGCCACCGGTCTTGTAATCAATGACCAGGGCTTCTTTGGCTTGGGTATTCACCATCAGACGGTCGATCCGCAGTCGGTTGACGGGCAATTCCGTGTAGACTTTGTCATAGACCGGCGCGAAGAGGAAGCTGTGTTTGCGCAGCTCTTGCTTAACGCTCTCAAAGACATCCCTGAGCACTCTTTCTGAGAGCAGCGAGCCGTAATGGCTGAGGCACTGCAAGGCCGCGTAGCTGTGTTCGTCATCGGTGTCCCGACGGATGAAGCTGAGATAGTAATGCGCGAGCTCGCCATACAGATGCTGGCGCTTGTCCAGATAGACCGCTTTCCAATCGCGCACGGCGTTGTCTTTCAAGGTCTTAGTAGCATCCCAATTGAGCCCTGCGCGCGGGGCAGGCTGCCAATCTCCAAGCTCAGCTTCAGCTTCTCTTTGGCTGGTTTGGGGCTTTTTTCTTTGGTTTCTGGATAGCAAGTCTTGAAGCACAGAATCCCTCTCTGATCCGGGATTACTCCATCAAAGAACTCTTTGCAGGTATTGGCCAGAATCACGGGTAATCTCAGACTATCTTCATCTTTGTCAGCATAGTATTCATCCCAGGTTTTCTGACCCCGATAGGAGAAATATACATGCAGCGCGGTTTTCGCTCTGGTAAAGGCGACATACAGCGCGTTGAGCTCTTCCAAAAGGCTTTGCCGGCGTTTCTGTTCCCATAAATCTTTGGCGCTGGAATGCCTTAGTACGTCTTCATAGTGATAGCTGAGCGCGTAGGCATCGATATCCTGAAATCCGGGGATGCTTTGCCCTGTGCTATCACCCTTGCCCACATCGGTGTAACGATAGCTGGAATACAGCTTCTTTTCGTTGTTTCTGCCACTATCGGAGAGATCGTAAAATACGAAGACGCGGTCAAACTGCAAGCCTTTGGATTTGTGGATGGTGAGTAGCTGCAAGTGATCCTCACCCTCCACGGATACCATCTGGAAGCTTTCCTGCTTGCTGTTGTCTTCGATGAAAATCCAAGAGACTCTGCCGCTTTCGCGCTGAGATGCCTGATTGATCTCCCAATCCCGTACCAGCGACAAAAAATGCTTGAAGATTCAATTGATCGCGTTTGCTCTTGGATATCTCATCAGTCAGAAGTATGCTCATCAGCTCACGCAGGCTTTGATAGGGAGTTTGATCCGTATGCCTTATTGCCAGATCATACCACTGCTTAAGAAAATCCGCAGTGCCAAAATCCGGGATGTAGCTATCAGCCATATCTTCCGGCACGCTGATGATAAGAGAGATGGCATCCACAGCCTGTTTGAGGGCAGTGCTGCTGAGCAGCAAATAGTCACTGCGCAAGAAACAGAGCAGGCTATACCAATCCCGATAGACTACAAACTTCATCCAGGAAATCAAGGGTGAGACCAGATGATGCTCCACAATCGAGGCCGAAGGCTGGAATACACCGGTGATCCCCTTTTCTTCCAGCATGATCTGGAGATCGCTCAATTGCCTGCCCTTGCGGCAAAGAATGGCCACTTTCTGATCTTCGTCCTCTCTCAGGGCAGGCAGCACCATTTTATCGATAAAGTCTTCATACACAGCGTCTTTGTCATCCAATTCGCCTCGGCTGGAGTAGGGGCTGAATTTGAGCTCGATGATGCTGGAATGATCACCAATGGCGGAACGCACCTGAGGGTAATCCCACTGCATGTTATTGTCCCGCAGATAGCTGTGGATGGAAGGATTCAGGAAAATGGCATTGATGAACTTCATCATATCCGTGGATGAGCGCCAGGAATCGGCCAGGACATCGCTTTTGGCATTGGCCAGGCTGCCGATGATGTGTTTCAGATTGAGCAGGAGATCCCGCTCTCCCCCACGCCAGCCAAAGATGGATTGCTTCTCATCTCCCACCACGATCACCCCACCCAGATCCTTGGAGCCATAGCCGGCACAGATCTCTTCGATGATTGGACGCAGGATGTTAAACTGGATCAGCGAGGTATCCTGAAACTCGTCGATCAACATGAAGCGGGTGCGATGGCTGAGAAAATGGTAAAACTCCGTAGCGGTGTTTTCCACCGAGGAGATCAAAGGCCGGAGGCTCCTGAGAGAACAGGCTTCGAAGGTAAACCAGCTGATATCGTCATAGGTCATGTTTTTGTAGCGATAGATCAGACGGTCGTATTCCTCCAATATGATGCCCCAGAGCTCCAGAATCTCTTGTTGTTCCGGCAAAAAAAGAGTGAAGTAAAGGTGATCGGCCAGGGCTCGGGTTACCAAATCCTGAGTTTGATTCAGCTGCGCTTTGAGCTCTGCTTTACGGATCCGTGTGCCACTGTAGATGTTCTTTTTGGCCAATACCTTCAGCATTGCGTGAGCTTGTTGAGGATCGGAGAGCAGTTTATCGATATGATCCAGAGCTTCCTGCGGAGTAGCAAATTCACTTTGCAAAGCATTACGAAAATCAGAATTGAAATAGTCCATGAACTCCGCTCCGGCTTTGATCAGTCCGAAGACTTCGTTGAGCAAAGTCTCAATGCTGTCCCAGAAGATGCGCAGCTCCGCTCCCGAAGTTACATCATAGACGTTTTGCGGCAGCGATAACGGATCACATAGTAGAGCCAGCGAGAATTGATCAGATTGCTAAAGAAGCCGGCGTAATCATCCAAACTACGTTCCACCTTGCGTTGCAGCAGTTTATCGATGCGCACGCGAATCTGGGGCTGCATCAGGTGTTTGAGCAGAAAGGGCATGCGCTTTTCGATTGCTCCCAGATCGATGTCATAGCGATCAATGCTTCTCAAAGGGCGCACGATATTGCGGAAGATGCTGCTGATGTAGCTGTCGATAGTCATCACCTGCAGCTTCCGTTTATCACAAAGGATTTCCTGTTTAGCCGAGATCAGCGCGCCTTCTTCTTTGACTTCAAGCCTGGCATGATCCCTGCCCAAAACCCGGCACAGATCAGCTAAGAGGCCTTCATCTTTATGCTCGATCAAGCTGTCCAGATGTTCCAATATGCGATCGCGAATCTCGTAACTGGCCTTGCGGGTGAAGGTGAGCGCGAGGACTCCATCCAAAGAAAAAGACTCGTATTCATAGTAACGCACGATCAGGGCAATGTATTCCAAAGAAAGACGATAGGTCTTCCCCGTGCCGGCACTGGCTGAGATGATCAGATTTTCAAAGCGTTTCATTGTGCACCCCCGGGAGATAGAGATCACTGCGACTGATATCACGCATTACAGAGCGATCCGTGCTCTTGGCGGCAAGCCGGTAACCATATTCAAAACAAGCAGTGAGAGCCTCCGAGATATTCTCCAGGTATTTTTTCCGTTTCTCGTCTTTTATCTTGATACTGTCATCAACCCGCATTTGCAGGATCAACCATATCACCGACTTTAGTTGGGACTCAGTGGTGGGATCATCCAGAAGATAGTAGAGCCATTCATAGAAGATCAATTGCTCTGCCTTGGCCCGACCTGTCTTGAAGTCCACGATGTATTTGCTGTCGGCACTTTCGACGCGCAGATCGGCCTTACCGGTAATCCTGATGCGATACTCACTGCCGTCAATGTTCTGTTGGACAAGGATTTTGCCTTGTTTCTCAGCATCGGTCATGCGTTCATTTTCCGGGATCAAAGTGAAGGATGCGTCGCTCCAGTTTCGGCGCAGGAACCTCACATAAAACTCCTTCAGAGAAAGGGGCCAGACAATCGCAGATGATGCTGTTCATATAGTCCGCGTTATAGTTCTTTGGCATTTTGTACCTGAATTGGGGGTGATTGATTAGTTCCAAAAGAGCGGTTTTGAGCTTTTCCGGATCGGCAAAGACAAGGTCCAGCGATGCGGCATTATGGTGTTTACTGGCCTGATCTCCCAATACTTCAGCAAAATAGGCATGCAGCAAAGTGCCGAACAGCGTGGGCGAGATCACTTCCTTCCGAAGGATCCGGCGAGGAGATATCTTACGCAAACTGCTGATATACCACACAAAGGGATTGTAGGCAAAGAGGCTGAGGTCATAGCTGCCGCACTTGATGCTGTGGTACTGCCAAAGTCCATGCCCGGATCGCAAGGCAGACGGAAGAATGCCGCGTCAATCGGGCTGTGATAACACTCAGAATCCACGCTCAGACCTGGCAGATCGGACTTTTGGGCTTGCCAGTTTTGCAGCACGCCCAGTTCATCCACACGCAGAGCCTGAGGTTCCAGCCCGGTGAAGCTTTGCAACTCTCCGATGAAGCTGCTGTGATCTATCGCTTTTTCAGCATCAAGATAGCTAAAGAGCAACACTTCTTTCGCGCAAAACACTAAACGGAAGAAATAGTATCGTTCCCACTCCCGGATATCGTCGTAGGTCTTGAGTCCCAACACCTTGCGTTGATGCTCATTGAGCAGCCAGATCGGGTTTGGCGCAGTGGGCAACACTCCTTCTACCAGATTAAAAGTCACTACCCGCTGAAACACTCGATTGCGGGCATCCAGAAGGTTGCTGACCTCCCATTGAGGTTTACTCTCGAGATCTATGTCCCGCTTGAGCCGGATGCTTTTCAGGTAGTCCAGCCACAGCTCAAAGACTCCCAAACAGGGATCTCAAAGAGCTCAGACCAGCTGGAGATCAAGCCCAAATCCTGAATGGCAGAAAAGTTCGCCATTGCCGACCAGACCTTGGGCAATAGGTCAGTGTTATCTCGCTCCATAGCAGTGGAATAGCGCTCCACAGCCAGGCTTGTGCTTAGCAGTTCTGCCAAATCCCCAATCCCGGTGATCCGCATAATGTCTTGCAGCACAGCGTTCAGGGACACGGCAAAGTGGAATAGTCGGCTTTCTTCATTATCAAATTGTCGCGCTGGATCGGTATCCAGATAGAGCAGTTCCTGGTTCTGCTGTTCATAGAGCTCTCGTTCAAAAGCCACGAAATCCTGCTCTGTCCACTCTGGACACAGAGGAATGAGCATTTGCGGATGCGCGAAGTACTTGATGATGATCCTCAGCGGGATGTAGCCGGGACTATCCTGCAGGCTTTGCAAGATTTCCAGAAAGACGCGTTGGAAGCGATACCAATGAGTTTCACAGATGGGCAACTGCTCATTGACGAGCAGTTTGTTTGGATCAAAATACGCCGAATACGCCTTTTTGCCAAACTGGCTATCCAGGATCGCGCATTCGCCCACATCCATCGCGATAAAGCTAAGTGCCTGTTGCTGTTCACTCTCGCAATCAAAGAGCCGGATCCGGGCTTTGCTCTTCAGGCCTTCCCAATTTGCGGCAGGATCAAAAAGCCCAGTTTCCCAATGCTCTTGATCTGCAGCCACCCCTTGATAGATGAGCAAGACTTCGTTTCCAGCCGCTTCGCATTGCCTGAGTAAGGCCTTTTCCAACTTACTGTAATAAAACTGATTGACGCAGATGATCCGATATCCATTGAAAGGGATTTGGGCTGCATCCGAGCCCTCGTGAAAGATGCGATCAGAAAAACCGTGACTAGAGATAAAACTCCGGTAACGCAAGAGTATATCGCTGATGCGCCGGATGTTATCTTCCTGCCAAAGCCGGAGATTCAGATTCCTTTGCGCTGCCTGCTCCTGAAACTCCAAGACCGGGATCCCGGCATCGCAGAGTTCACTGCAAAACTGAAAGAGCTGCGTTCCCCACAACACAAGATCGGCATAGCCATTGAGATGAAAGTGTTCCTTGTCCTCTTCGCTCAGCACCTGATACAGACAGATCAAGCGTTTATCGTCCTCCAGAACAGGGGACGGCATACACAGCAAGAGATCCCGGAAATCCTGCATACTGATCCAGAGCAGATCCTGCAAGGCCCAGTGTTCTTGATACTCCAGCCGTGCCGCGTCTGCTGAAGCGCGAGTGGGATAGATCATCACGCTTTTGTCGCTAATGGCCGAGAAGGCCGCTTGCGAAAGGCTTTCGGAAAAACTGATATTGACATGTTCCATAGTTGCTCCTCTAAAGCAGAGGCGAAAAGAGCCTGCAAATGGACTCTTTACTGCGCTCCAAGATACTACGTTTTTGGAACTCTTCAAGCTCCAGCTTCTTGCTGAAAGCAAGGTCGGTATAGAAGGCTTCATCGGCTTCCCGGGCCAGAGAGTCTTCATAGACCAAAGCCGTGAGCTCAAAATTGTGGTTAAAACTCCTCAGATCCATGTTTGCCGTGCCCAAACCCAACACTTCATCATCCACGATCAGGATCTTGGCATGGATAAAGCCCCGGGTATATTCATAGATCTCAACGCCCACTTCCATCAGCTCCTGATAGTATGACCTGCTACCCCAATACACCATCCAATGATCAGCCTTGCCCGGAACGATGATCTGCACCTTTACGCCACTGATGGCCGCGGTCTTGAGCGCCATCAACAGCGCTTCATTGAGGATCAGATATGGAGTGATAATGCGGATATAGCGATGCGCGTTGGCAATGGCCGAAAAATAAAGCTGCAAGATGCTGGAATGATCTGTATCCGGACCGCTGGCCACCACTTGCACCGGGCTTTGCCTTTGCACATGCTTGATTGCCGCCGAATTCAGATAGCGGGATAGCGCCTCGGTGGCAAAGAGATTCTCACCCTTCACGAAGTACCAGTCTCCCATAAAGATAGCCTGCATGGAAAGCACTGCTTCGCCCTCGAAGGATGCCACGGAATCCCGCCAATAACCAAAGTAAGGATCCTTACTCAGATATTTATCCCCGATGTTGAGCCCACCCAAAAAGGCCAGTTTACCATCCACTATCACCAGTTTCCGATGATTCCGATAGTTCATCCGGCTATTGATCAGAGGGATCCAAACCGGCATAAAGGGAACGAACTGCACTCCCGCGCGTCTGATCTCAGATTTGAAGCGGCGCGAGAGCTTCCAGCAGGCCACATCATCATAGATAAAGCGAATCTCCACCCCTGCATGGGCTTTTTGGATCAAGAGATCCTTCAGATAGCGTCCGGTGCTGTCATCGGCGATCGAAAAATACTCCAGATGCACGTGATGCTTTGCTTCCCGGATGGCATCACAAATGGCGGCAAAGGCGATTCCGGTATCATTAAAAAGCTCTATCTCATTGTGCCCGGTGAGGATGGCCTTGCTGTTGTTCTTCAGGAGTCTGTGCAGTTTGTGTTCCAGCTGATGATTGAGCAGAGCGCTATTAAAACCCGGGATCAACAGCTTGATCTTCTCCATCAGTTCATTGTCAAAGAGTTCTTTGCGATTGAAGAGCTTGATCTTACGCCAGTTTCGGCCAAAGAAGAGATAGAAGATAAAGCCCACCACCGGGATGAAGATCAGCACCATGATCCAGGCCAGAGTATGCACCGGAGAGGAGTTTTCCAGCACCAGCACCACGATGATCAGAAAGATCGTAAGCGCGAAGATCACATAGATGATGTTTGAGGTCACACGGTTGAAGGTTTGCAACACATCTCCACCCCAAATCAGCTGGATCAGAGATGCCACCAATGCCAGGCTGAGCAGCAAGGCCAGCACCATCAACACGGCATCCAAAAGCTTATGCGAAGGCATCACATTGAGTGTCTATGCGGCAGATAGGCCAGGCTTGACACGAAGCTCAGATGGGCTCCGGTCATCTGCTGCTCACAGCGGTTATACGCCCTTTGCTTTCCTGAGTTTGAGCACAAACTCAGTACCCTGATTCTCTTCACTGGTGACCTGCAATTCCACTCCCAAAAGCTTCAGATAGCCCAAGCTGAGCCTGATGCCCATCCCAATCCCCAGCTCCTGATCGGTTCCGGCTTTTGCCTGGAGGCCTTGCTTCAGCAGCTTGGCCAGCTCTTCTTTGCTCATTCCCACTCCGCTATCGCGAATCCGGAGCTCCAGATACCGGTCTTTGTCCCGACAGGAGATACTGATGCTTCCCCCTCCGGGTGTGAACTTGATGGCATTGCTGAGGATATTGCGCAGCACAATCTTCATGATATTCGGTTCGGTATAAGTAGTCAGGTTATCCGCAGCCAGGATCAGATCCAGCTTGATCCGCTTTTGCTCCAGATGGCTCTGATACATCCGGATAATGGGGTCAAACAGGCCTTTCACGCTCACATCCTGCATCAAGCGATCCACATCTTTTGCTGAAACTGCGGGATTCTATCCACACCATCATCTCGGTGAGCAGATCGGTGACACTATCCAGACTGGTGATGATATGGGTCAAAAGCTCATCCGCGCTTTCACCGCTGATGCTGCCATCCTGGATCATCTTCAAGGCTGCCGCGCTATTGGCCGCAGGACCACGCACGTCGTGAGAAATGATCGAGATCAAGCGGTTCAGCATCCCCATTGAAGTATGCAAATCGTGATTGCTCTCTTCCAATTGCTGAGCCTGGTCGTTTGATCAATTGGTTGGAAGATTCCAGTTCGGCGTTTTTTTTTCTGATAGGTCTGATTCTGCAGTTCGATCTTGCGCCTCAGATACTCCGCTTCCTGCTTTGAGATCAGCTTCTCGGAGAGCTCCGTGTATTGCTGCTCTTGCAGATCATTCAATACCTGCAAGCTGGCATTGGCACCCTTCAGATCCCCTGTATTTTCATAATACTTAGTCCAGAGTTTATGCAGATTGATGCGATGCTGGATAATCTCCATGTCCTTCGCTGCGTCATCCGCCATCTGCAGATATTTGTGGCTTTGTTCATACTGCTCTTGTTCGATGTGCATGGTAGCCAGATTCAATAGGACATTGATCAGCCCAACTCTGTCTTCCTCAGCATTCATCAAGCTCAAAGCCTGAGTGAGGCAGCTCTCGGCTTCATCCCAACGCCGCAACTTGTTGCAAATGGAGCCCATAGTGCTCAAGGTATCGGCTGTATGCTCATCACCGTAGTATTTGCGGCTGATCTCCAGGGATCTTACGATGTAGTCATAAGCCTCATCAAATCGGTTCAGATCGGACATCGTGAGCGCCATATTACCCAAGGCGTAGCTAAGATAGGGCAGAATGTTCTCTCTAGTGGCGATCTCGATGGCCTCTTCATAGGCCTTTAGCGCTTTTTCGTGACTCTTTAAGGGGCGATAGGAATTGCCCAGATTGATCAAGGCGGATATCCTTACTTCAGGCTCGGTGGAGTTATCATCCACGTATTGCAGCAGCTCGAAACACAAATCCACAGCCCGGCAAATTGCATTGTAAAACCATAGGCTACCACCAGGTTATTGACGATGGGCATCCACATCGTGTGAGTGCTGTCCATTTGCGCCAACATATCTTCCCAGGTGTAAATCGCCCGCAGATGATCACCCCGCATCGAATGAATGATGGCCATCGTGGATTGCACGTGGAACACCTCATCCGGCAGATCGTGCGACTCCGCGATCGCGAGAGCCTTTTGCAAGACAAGCTCTGCTGCTTTCGGATCCCGGCCGTTGATATGAAAACGAGCCAGGCCGATGTATAAACTGATCAGACTCTCCGGATACTCGCTATAATCGTGATCATTCGCGAAATTCTCCAGCTCTTCCACGATCTGTAAAGCCCGGGTTCTTTCTACCCGAATTATCTCATCCAATTGCTCTCTGACCCGATCCAGGGCCTCAGAACTTAACGGTTTTTTCATGTTTCACCCCATTTGCGCATTACATATTTCCCCGATGTTTTAGTCAATATATTTGTTTGTGAGGTTGCAGCTTGGTGCTTGGTGCTTGGTGCTTGGTGCTGGGTGCTGGGTGCTGGGTGCTGGGTGCTTGGTGCTGGGGACTAACACCTTCAAATTGTAAATCGTATTGTAAATCGTAAATCGTAAATCGTAAATTGTAAATCGTAAATCGTAAATTGTAAATTGTAAATTGTAAATCGTCTCTCCCTTGTGGCAGTTAATCAAGCGATCATCCCCCCTTAATCAAGCGTTAACTATTAACGCTTGATTAACGCTTGATTAAGACTTGATTAACG
>JAJOKA010000011.1 GCA_021206555.1 Candidatus Cloacimonadota bacterium
CTATTCTCCGGAAGCCGTAAGAGCGGATGGTATCAGATGGATGGGACGGCAAAAAACGATAATGGCCAGGCTTTGGGCAGCGGAGTGTATTTCATCCGCATGCAGGCCAATGGCAAGACCATCACGCACAAAGCCGTGCTGATGAAATAAATATCCAAGCTAGATTCTCTCCTGCCCCGGTTGCCTATGCGCCGGGGCTTTTTTGTTTCCCGCAGATATCCCTCCCTGGGAGTTGTAAGCGCTATCTCATTTTCGTGAAGCCAAGCTTATGTACGATTGTCTTCCAATCCTGCATCGGAGCAGATAATTTCGTGCGCTTTCGACTTCCAGCAGCGGGTAAGCGAGAAAGAATAGATGGAACTCTGATCCCCATGATCTCCATGATTCGCATGATCTTTAGAAGTTTTCAGGTTTTCAAGTTTTCGAGTTTTCAGGAGTCACCCAGACCTCAGACCTCAGATCTCAGACCTCAAACCTCAGACCCCGCTGCTGGAAGTCGAAAGCGCACGTAATCATCGTCTCCGATGCGATATATGTAGATAAGCATGAATTGGATTGGCTTTTATGAACTGGGGTAGCGCTTTCAACTCCCAGGGAGGCAAATCTGCGGGAAACCTGAAACCAGGCTTGACAGGAATTAAGCACCATTACACCATGCTCTATGCAAGAAAGGAGACCGCTATGGAAAAGCTGAAACTTGGCATATCATCCTGTCTTTTAGGGCACAAAGTGCGCTATGATGGGGGTCATAAGTATGATTCCTGGCTGGTGGAAACTCTGGGTCAATACGCGGATTACGTTCCGGTCTGCCCGGAAGCGGGATGTGGGATGAGCATCCCACGCGAGGCCCTGCGCCTGGTGGGCACGAAGGACGACTACCGTCTGATCACAGTCAAGACGGGCATAGATTATACCGATCAGATGCTGAATTACAGTGCCGAAACCATTGCCCGTTTGCGACAGGAGCAGCTCTGCGGCTATGTGTTCAAAAGCAAATCCCCTTCCAGCGGGATGGAGCGCGTGAAGGTCTATCCACTCCATGGCGGAGCAGCGGGCAAGACCGGAGTAGGCATCTGGGCCCGGGAGTTTATGCGCGCTTTTCCCTTGCTACCCGTGGAGGAAGAAGGCCGTTTGCACGATCCCGCTCTGCGCGAAAACTTCATTGAACGCATCTTCATCATGCAGCGCTGGTGGGACATGATCAATAGCAAGCCCAAAGCAGGAGACCTGGTGAAGTTTCACACCATCCACAAATATCTGATCATGGCGCATAGTCCGCAGCATTATCGTGAACTGGGAAAACTGGTGGCCACGGTGAAGCAATTGCCTATAAAAGAAGTGCTGGATTGCTACCTTGAGCTTTTTGATGACGGCCTGCAAACGCAGCGCCACACGCAGTAAAAACCAAAACGTGCTGTTGCACATCCTCGGCTATTTCAAGGAAGATCTGGACAGCTTCGAAAAGCAGGAACTGATCCGCCTCATCAGCCAATACAAAGATGGTTTGATCCCCTTGATCGTGCCATCACCCTGATCAATCACTACGTGAATAAGTATGATAAACCCTATCTGGCAGAACAGGTGTATCTAAAATCCCCATCCGATGGACTGAAACTGCGAAACCACGTGTGATAGTGTTTCCCGCAGATTTACGCGGATAAAAGCGCAGATGAACGCAGATTTGCCTCCCTGGGAGGCAAATCTGCGTTCTAACACGAAGGCGCTTGACAAATAAAAGCCATCCATCACTTTGCCGTTATGAAAGAAATACATCGTAAACAGACACGTCCCATATATTTAGGTGGAGTACAGATCGGGGCTGACGCGCCGGTGGCAATCCAGAGCATGCTAAACGTCAAAACCGCTGATACTGAGGCCGCGATCGCCCAAATTCGCAGATTGATCGCTGCCGGTTGCGAGCTCATCCGCTTTTCCGTGATGGATATGGATGACGCCCGGGCCATTCGCGAGCTCAAACGCCATAGCTCCATTCCTCTGATCGCGGACATCCATTTTGACCACAAGCTGGCCATTGCGTCCATCACGCATGGCATTGATGGCCTGAGGATCAATCCCGGCAATATCGGCAGTCGTCAGGGCGTGGAAAGCTTGGTGGCAGTTGCCAAAGAGCGCATGATCCCCATTCGCATCGGAGTGAATGGCGGCAGCTTGCCCAAAGACCTTCTGGCCAGATACGGTCACAGCAAGGAAGCGATGGTGGAAGCCGCCCTAAGGCACGTGAAGCTCTTGGAAGAGCTCGGTTATCACGAGATCAAAATCTCGGTGAAGGCCTCCAGGGTGGATCTGATGCTGGAATCCTATCGTGAATTGAGCCGGCGGGTGCATTACCCCTTGCATCTGGGGCTCACGGAATCCGGCACTTTGCTATCCGGCAGCATCAAAAGCGCGATTGCCCTGGGCATCCTATTGGAAGAAGGCATTGGCGATACCATCCGGGTATCTCTGAGCGCGGATCCCGTGCAGGAAGTCTATGTGGCAAAGCAGATCTTGGTGGCGCTGGGCTTGCGCAAAGGCCTCAGCATCGTGGCTTGCCCCACCTGCGGACGCACCAGGATCGATCTCATCGGCCTGGCGGAAAAGGTGGAAGCTGCCCTCAGTGACTATTCTGACCGGGAACTCACCATAGCCGTGATGGGCTGCGCGGTAAATGGCCCCGGAGAAGCCAGGGAAGCGGATTTTGGCATTGCCGGAGGCATGGGCGAAGGCTTGATCTTTGCTCGGGGTGAGATAGTGGCCAAAGTTCCGGAATCCGATCTGGTGGATGAATTGCTAAAGCACATTCAACAGAGCCTTTAGATGCTGTTCAAGATTTTTTTTAGCTTCCTCAAGATCGGCGCTTTCACCATCGGTGGCGCCTATGCCATGATCCCTCTGATCAAGAAGGAAGTGTGCGAAAAGCAAGCCTGGATCACAGAAGAGGACTTTTTGGATGGACTGGCAGCCGCGCAAAGCTGTCCCGGTCCCATCGCTGTCAACATCAGCATTTACACGGGATTCCACGTAAAGGGCTATCCCGGTCTGCTGATGGCCGTCCTGGGCACGATATTGCCTTCCACGATCTCGATTCTGCTGATCGCCATGCTCTTTCACCGTTATGCCGACCAAGTGCGGTGCGCAAGGCTTTTTAGCGCGCTCAGACCGGCAGTGGTGGCCTTGATCGCTGTGCCACTGATCGATATGGCCAGAAAGAGCGGACTGAACCAAAAGAATGCCTGGTTTCCCTTTACCATTGCGCTGTTGGTAGGCGCGCTCACCGTATCACCGGTCTATGTGATCCTGGCCACGATCGCCTTTGCCGTGTGGGAGGCCAGACGATGATCTATCTCAATATGATCTTTACCTTTTTCAAGATCGGACTCTTCAGCTTTGGCGGGGGTTATGCCATCCTGGCCATGATCCAGCAGGAAGTGGTGATCAAAAATGCCTGGCTCACCGAAGCTGAGTTTGTGCAGATCGTAGCGATTTCGCAGATGACGCCCGGGCCGATCGCGATCAATGCTGCCACCTTCATCGGCTATCAAAAAGCCGGCATCCTGGGCGGTTTGCTCTGCACTTTGGGCGTGATCTTGCCCTCCTTGATCATCATGCTTTTGATCACGGTCTCCTATCTCAAACTGCGAAAACAGCGTTGGTTTCAGATGGTCTTCAAACGCCTGCGCCTGCTCTCGGTAGGCCTCATCGCTGCTGCTTTGATCATGGTTTTGGGGCATGCCGTGGAAAATGCCTTTGCCGTGATCGTCTTTGCCGCGTGCTTCATCGCCACCTGGCGCTTCAAGCTCAATCCCTTTACCATGCTGATCATCAGCGCCGTAGTGGGCATGATCTTCGGCACTGCTTGAGGGAGGACAGGCTTGACCGCGAACCGCGTCCTGCAAAGATTGGTATTAATGATCAAGCTCTCTCTGCCCATGCTGTTAGGGCTGCATTTTGCGCCTGCGCTATAAGGGAGTCAATACCTTCCCTCTGGATCCCGCGTATCCCGCTTTTGACACTTTTCTGGATGATCTGAATGATATCTCCCGGATCAATCCCGGCCTGGTCAAACACCGCATCATCGGTTTTACGGATACTGAAGAACTGCCGCTCTACGCGATCGAACTGGGCAAAGGCCCGCGCAATATCCTGATCATCGGCCAGCATCATGGAGATGAAGTGCTGGGAGTGGCCGTCAGCCTCTATCAAGCGCGCAGCCTGGCGCAGGATTACGGACGCTCAGAACGCGTGACCCGGCTTTTGGACGAATACACCCTCTGGATCCTGCCCACCATCAATCCCGAAGGATGGCGCCTGGTGAGCCGGGGCATCACCAAAGTGAAACGCAAAAACAACAGCGATACCGATGGCAATGGCAGATTTGATCTGCGCACGGATGGGGTGGATCTAAACCGGAATTATCCCATCTTCTGGGATCGGGATGGCGAATCCAGGCCGATCAGTTCGTATTACAAAGGCCCCGCTCCAGCCTCGGAAAGTGAAGTGAAGAGCATCATGGCCCTGGGACGCAGACAGGACTTTGAGCTGGCGCTTTTTTTACCATTCCTCAGTATCGGGAGCCCTGAATGAGACCATCTTTTTGCCCGCGGTGGATGAGCCCACAGAGCGTTTTCTGGCCTTGCAAGAGCTCGCCGGACTCTACGCGGCCAGCGTGCCCAGAGACTATCAAAAAGGCACATACATCCTGCATACGGGCAACACCTCAAAAGTGGGCAACGCGCGTAACTTCTTTTACCACAGCCTGGGCGTGCCGGCCATGTTGATCGAAGTGGGAGGCGTGAATAAAGAAGGCCAGAGCATCATCCATCCCTCACAGCACATGCTGAAACGCATCCAAAAAAGACATCTGGAAGCACTGCTCAAAACTCTGGAAGCGATGATCTGATCTAATATTAGTGCGTGGTTCTTGGTGCTTGGTGCTTGGTGCGTGGTGCGTGGTGCGTAGTGCTTGGTGCGTGACTCCCTCGGAGTTTAAACTGCTTGAAAAAGCTCCATGAATGCTCGAGATTCATGATTCTACTACCCCGCTCGTGAATGCTCCTTATCTCCGGGCAGTTTAGACTTCGAGCAGCGAGCATGCCCAAAGCTCCCACAAATACCCGCAAATGAAAGATCGCAAATCACCACAAATGCCAGCTTATTCCCGTTACCTGTAACGCAAGAAGACGTCACTCACACCTCATCCCTCACACCTCACACCTCATCCCTCATCCCTCACACCTCACACCTCACACCTAAAAACAAAATTCCCCCCACACCTCATCCCCCCGTCCCGGTCTGCGATCAAAGCTCTCTCCGCTATAGATCAGCTTCAGTCCTGCTTCCCGATATCCGCTCTGCTCCAGCTTGGCCAAAGTGTAATCGCAATAGCGGCGTTCGGCCCGGATTCCCTCAAAATCACCCTTTTTGAGCGTCACAAAAGCGATTCCTCCCGGTTTCAGAGCCCGGGCAATCCGCTGCCACACCCCGGGCATCTCCGCAAAGGGAACGTGCAACAAGCTCGCGCAAGCCCAGACCAGATCAAAGCAGCCCTCATAATCCAGATCCTGCGCCTTCAGGCAGCGCGCCTCCACCCCACAATGCGCCAAAGCCAGCTTTGCCAGGCCTGGTGAAGGATCAATCGCTGTCACCCGGAAGCCCTGTTCCCAAAAAAGAACTTGCTGTCCCGCCCGGATCCACAACCCAGATCCAGCACTCTGTCCCCCGGCTTCAGATATGGCAATACCAGCGCGTAAAGATGCCCCATATCCACATCTACCGTGCTGTCAAAATAGCTCTTGGCATTCCTCTCGTAATAGTCCATGTTTTCCTCTAAAATCAATGGATCAGTAGTCCTCGTTTGCAAAAGCTCACCTTCTTTCTTTTCTCGATGGCTGCGATCTCAGTCATACTCATCCTCATAGTCCAGTTTTTTGCGTGCCAACTCGATTGCGGAGTGAAGCTTTGCCATCAATTCATCCTTGGGGATGGCCTTGGTGATGTACTCAGCCACCCGAATTTTGCCCTGATTGAGCTGCAATAGTTCGATATGCTCAATCGTGATGCGTTTCTGCCGCTCCATAAAGGCAAAATCGTGCCCAAATTCCAAGATAAAGTGCTGCAATTCTGACAAAATGGCCGACTCCAGATCACGCTCAGCGTATTTATCGCCCAAACCCAGGAAATCCAACATATAGGGGTCTCTGAAGCTGAGATCCGGGCTAAGAGTTTTACTTTGGCGCAAAGCCTGCAAATCGGCAGCGATGGTCTCCTCGGGTTTACGAGAGATGGCTGTTCGTTCAAAAAGCTGGGAATCGATCCTATCCAGCAATTGCCGGGATGACCAATGTTCGTGTATGCAGAGCTCAATATAGAATTCACGCTTAAGCTCATCATCGATATAAATCAGGGCTTTAATATGTGTCCAACTCAATTGTCTACACAAAGTGTAGAAATGCTCCTCTTCAAAGAAAGTCTCCGCACTGCGGAGACAATGTCTGAGTTGCTTTTCACTCCACCCTTTACCATAAGTTCTTGTTAACTGCTCTGAAAGGTTTTTGATAGTGCTATCGCCATATTCTGCCCTCTCCAAGTTTAGCACCTCAGTTCTAATCCTTCTGCCTATTGACCAATAAAGTATGCTCAATTCAGCATTTACTGAGGTTGCCATTTTTTTTCCGAGTTGAGCTAATCAGTTCTGAGACATCTTCAAAGAGATGCTTACCCTTGATCAAACTGTCATTCATAGTATAAGCTCCTGAATTGTCTCCGCACTGCGGAGACAATTATAATCTCTGCTGCTGTATGACCATGACTTGCCCAGTGCATTTTTGTTTGGGATTACCCTAAAGAACTCTCGCGATACTTCTGCACGGGGATCATAATCGATACTGGTGGCATAAATATCCAGCACCTTGCGCCAGAACACCTTTTCTGAGGAACGGATATCCCGGATGCGGCAAGCAACTCATCAAAGTAGCTCACACCTGCCACCTGCCACCTGCAACCTGAATAGACACAGCTTCGCCCCGTCGCTTATGCGTTTCCTGCGACGAAGCTGCCCTCCATATACTCTTAACTGGACAATCACTGGACAAATCCGGATTTATTTTCAGCAAACGCAAACCTCCTTTGTAACGTAGCAATCCCTCACACCTCACACCTCATCCCTCACACCTCATCCCTCACACCTCATCCCTCATCCCTCACACCTCACACCTCATCCCTCATACCTCACACCTCACACCTCACACCTGTAACCTGAAACCTATCACTAACATTCACATTGTTAATGATCAAAACTTGTGTTAGTGACATGATCCACATCAACTTATAATACTCTAAGCTGATCGCCGGGCCAAAGGCCGACCATTCTCAATTCTCAATTCTCAATTAACTCGTGCTCATTCGTGGGAACCACTCACATAGCACCGCAATATCCATGTTCCCGGATACTGATCCCTTCCAGCTCCACTCCCAGTGCTTCAGCTACTTTGTAGAGAAACTCAATGGTGGGAATCCTGCCCATCCTCTCAAAGCGGGTAATCACTGATTGACTGGTGCCCATGCGCTTTGCCAGTTCGGCCTGACTCACCCTTTGTTTTATCCGATACACGGCCAGATCCGCCACTATGCTATACACGTTCTTCTGCCAGGGCGCAAACAGCTCAGAGGGGAAATCTTCTTCATCATCCACTGGCTTGGGAATGCGGAATTCTTTAGCAAACTGCAGAGGCTTGAGTTCCACGCCCAGCCCTTCGGCATATTTATAGATAGATTCCAGCCCAGGCGTCCGGCCCATATATTCAAACCTGGCTACGACGGGTTGTGATACACCCATCTTTTGAGCCAGTGCTTTCTGAGTCATCCTCAGTTTGACTCTTTTCACACAGAGATCAGCAACGACATCGATCAGATCCCCTTTCCATTTAGAAATCGAGGAGAAATCTATATTCAGCTCTTTCGCGGACTCATTATGTTTGTATAGCCATACCTTTTTTGAGTTTGCCATTTCTCCTCCTCTCTTCATTGCTTCTGATTCTTCCTTTTTCCTTGCGGCTCTGTGCTTATCTACAGTTCAATATCACCCCAATCCCATCTCTTGAGCATGTCGCTTACTGGTTTTTACAGCTCAAACCAATGGTCGCTTACGCATAACATCTTTGAGAATACATTATGTTATTTTTTTTACCTTTCCTCTGGGTTTTCATGGGAGCTGGTGCTTCTTCACGATCTTGTGATTTGTTTGGTGCTAGCTTTTCAGCGTATTTCTTACACAGTCTGCATGTCGATGGCTGGAAGTATATAGGGTTCTACAGGATAATACGAAGTTACGTTCTGTAGATAGGCTCTGATGTTGTTATATGTTATAGCTGTAGCAGCATTGCTGATGAGTTGATTGAAAAGATCAGAGCCGGCTTCGATTGATTCGGCAATCCTAAAGTCACAAGATGCCTGCAATTCGATGTTTAATCCAGGTTGTTTCATCAAATGATGAATGGCCTTGATATCGAATATAATGCGGACCAAGTGATCTTCATCACTATTTGTGAATACGTGATAGTCAATATCCAGATCATCAATATCATTGGTCTGAGTCTCTTTCGGAAACACCAAAGATATCTTGGTCTCCAGAAGTACAAACATCTCTTGCTGTAGTTCGCTGCGCTTAATCTCCACAATCAGCTCCTATTGCATGGTCATATAATGGCATAGGTTTAAAACTTGTGGATGGGAATCTATGCATGTAGGTTGGTTTCGTGACTTCTGGACTGACTTTCATACGACTCGCTTGGTCCAGAAATTCCTCAGACTTCTTGTCCTGGATCTCCATCCTAAAAACCACATTGAACTCATGGGATATCCCGGCTAACATCGAAATGTTATCAGCTTATCCCCAGAGAACACTTGGCTAAGATATGAAGGCGACACTCCTGCCGCTGCCGCAAGTTCTTTTCTTGCTAATTCCCTTATTCTCCATCAAATCTTCTAACTCCATAGTGATAGCAGTACTCAAGGATATTGCTTTGTACTTCTTCCTGAAGGGCTGGATGGATTGCAATACCTGATCATGTGAGTATTTCGAACTCATAGCTCCGCGTCCTCTTTATAATATTTTTCTCTTTATTAGATAAACTTTCTGACTTCTTACCCATGTGTATCTCACAGATGATGACGTCCTTTCCTTTCCCATAATCGATTTCTTGACAATACAGGCGATCGTTGCGCCCTTTGTCCATAAACTTCATTGCTGTCACTTTGGGCTGCTTATCCTTTTCCTCAATTCTATAAGTCTCATCACGATATCTATTGGCATACACAATCGTTGCAATGTTAATCATCTTATCCAAGCGATAATTAATGTCGCCCGGGCTGTATTGGGGATTTATACCCTTACCACCCAGGAAATCTATCAAATCATCATAAATCTTTGTACGGACGAATATGCTTACACGATACCTGGGGCCCCTGAAGTCCCAGCATCCTCAAGAAGATCGTCTATACACTTTAGCTTCTCACACATACATGACCCCACTTTATCTATAGATAAATTCCGTCAAGGAAAATCTGAAATTCTTTAAAAGTTCGAGATCCTGATACGGGAAAATCTGCTCCAGAGCTTCCTGAGTCATCCTCAGTTTGATTCTTTTCACACAGAGATCAGCAACGACATCGATCAGATCCCCTTTCCATTTAGGAATCGAGGAGAAATCTATATTCAGCTCTTTCGCGGACTCATTATGTTTTGTGAGTCCACAGTTTGTTTTTGCTTGCCATCTCTCCTCCTATTTTTCATTGGTTTTTTTATTCTTGGGCTTGCAGGGCTTGTTTTTCCTGTATCCATCATCACTCTTCCCTTTTCGTGTTTCCCCTTTTTGGCTCATGGTTTTTACATAAATCTCTGATTCACATGTGCTTAACCTCTAAGGTACTCCAACCTTATGCCTTTCATTCTGCAATGCAAATCATAACTGCTTAACCCAGAAACTCATTTCTCACTCTGATGTTTGGAACTTTGGGGTTGAATTCCGGGTCAATCCCCGCTATTTGCTCCTTGATGATGCTTCGTTTATGGATTGCGGGCTCAAGGCAGTATCTACGGAAAAGCTCGGGATCAACATCGCTTGCGCATCTCACCCAGGGAAAAAGGAGTTTGAGGTAAGCTGTCGCCACTTTGACGATAGCTTTTTTATCACGTGTATCTGCTCCAGGGGGGATTTCAAGTAGTTCTGTAACGATGCTTGCGTATTTGCTGTCTCTGCGCAATAAATGGAGGATTTCGCTAAAGTACTCCACATTCAGAGTGTATCCTCTTAGCAGCATATCTTCATTTACTCTGATCAGATTCCAGCCCTCGATGAAAGCATGG
>JAJOKA010000192.1 GCA_021206555.1 Candidatus Cloacimonadota bacterium
GACGGTTTCTCTATACAAACGCATCTTGCTCTCCACGCCCAACTGGTATGATGTCCTCAGATTCCTGACCCCGCAACAGCTCAGAAACGCCCTGTCCCAGAAGGTGATTTCCACCATCCAATCCGCAGCATTGCAGGAACGCTTCAGCTTTGCGCCAGCAGGTTGTTCCCAAATCAGTAAAGCCATGAATCACATGTTTTATCAGCAGTCTTTGTACCCCCTTCAAGATGAAATCCTCAGCTTGATCAATCAGTCTGATCTGCCTTTTTATCTCACAGGTGGAACGCTTTGTCCAGACACTATCTTCATCACCGATATTCTGATGATCTGGATCTCTTTGTTAACAAGCACCCTGATTTTCGAAGCCTGGTTGAAGCCATCGAACAGGTATTCAGGGATAACCATGTATCATACAAAACTCTTACGCGTAGCGCGGATTTTGTTCGCATGGAAATCACCGGAGAAGATCAAACTCTGCTAAAGCTTGACCTTGTGAATGATCTGGTCTGCCATATTGGGGGATTTGAATCTTCCAATAGCCTGGGAAGGGTAGATAACATGTTCAATATCCTCTCCAACAAAATTTCTGCTGTCCCCAGACTGGAAATCAAGGATTTTGCCGACATTATATGCATAGCTGAGAAGTATAGCTTCAATTGGGAGTCAATCATCCTTGACGCGCTCCAAAAAGATGAATGGGTCAATCCCCTTGATTTGGCCAGATACTTCATAGGTCTTGATGCTGAAAGGTTTTAAGCAGATCAATTGGATCCACACGATCAGCATCCCGGTCTTGATCAAGCATGCTGAGATTATCGCTGATGAGATCATTCGGGGCTCTGATAACTCTCTGGTTTTCATCGGACACTTTTATGATGAAAGAGGCTGCTGAGGGTTGATTAGTATTAATTGACGATTAGCCAGCGTTTTACAGACACATAAGGTTCAGAAACTAATCCCCATTAATCCACTCAATCCGTACGATCTGCGTTCTATCAATGATTGCGTCTGAGCCAGTCACAAATCTGATATCACAGCAGAAAGTTCTTGACGAAAACCGGGCTCCATATATTTAGGCATTTAACTAAACAACTAAGGGAGACCCGATGTCAGACAGCACCTTCAAAGCGATCGCCGATGCCAGCAGACGCAAGATACTGCAATTGCTGAAGCAGCATCAGAGCCTGAGCGCGGGTGAGCTGGCTGAGCACTTTGAATTCAGCAAAGCCAGCCTCAGCGAACACCTGAAAATCCTGCGTACGGCAAACCTGATCTTTGCCCAAAAGCGTGGGCAATACATCTATTACTCACTCAATACAGGTGTATTTGAGGACATTCTTAGCTGGGTACTAAGCCTTAGAAAAAGTGAGGAATCATGAACCGCATCAAACATTACCGAGGATCCCTGATCCTGCTCGCCCTTTACGCTATCGCCCTGGTTTACTTCATGTATGCCCTGCCGGCAGACGCCCAAATTCCCATCCACTGGAATGCCGAAGGTGAGATCGACGGCTATACCGGCAAGACGGGCTCGGCCCTTTTTGGCATGGGTCTGAGTCTGGGGCTGTTTCTGCTCATCTATCTCATGCCCTACTATTCACCCAAGTATCGCAATCATGAAGCACGCTTTGAGCGCATCTTGCCGGGATTGAGTTTCGTCCTGATTCTCTTTTTCGCTCTGATCAATGTCTATAGCTACATCATTGCGTTCTATGGCAGCAGCATCCCGATCAATTTCATCTTCGTGATCATGGGCTTGATGTTCCTGTTTTTAGGCAATCTGCTGCCCAAGGTTCCGCGTAATTTCTTCATCGGGATCAGGACGCCCTGGACCCTTTCGGATGAAGAAAACTGGCACAAAACGCACCGGGTGGGAGGATATCTCTTTGTGATCAGCGGAGTGATCCTGACCATCAAAGGCATCCTGTTGGTAAGCATGCAAACCTTCCAAACAGTCACTTCCGTGATTGCTTTTGGCCTGGTTCTGTATCCCCTGCTGTATTCGTTTTTGCTCTTTCGCAGGAAAGGGCATTGAGATTTTCCTTGACTCTATAGTAGCCTGATATACAAAATGGATTACATTAGTATAATAGCTACCCCAAGGAGGTAAACTCATGTTTTTAAGCGGATCACAGCTAAAAGAAGTATTCCTCAAAGCGAAAAAGCAACGCTTTGGGATCATCGCGTCAAACGTGGTTTTTGATTCACAAATCCGTGCCATCATCCAAGGTTACAATAGCGTCGGCTCCGATGGCCTGATGCAGATGAGCAGCGGTGCCTGCAAATATGCTGCCGGAGAATCTCAAGACATGGAGGCCGGAGCAAGACTGATCTCCACCATGATCCAAACCTTTGCTGCCCAATTCCCCAAAAGCGGAATCGGCCTGCACATTGACCATGCCACTCCGAACTACTTTGATTTCATCGTCTTCTGCATCGAGAATAAGCTTGTAACTTCAGTGATGATCGATGCCTCCAAGGAAAACCTGGCAGAAAACATCCGCATCACCAAAGAAGTGGTGGATGTGGCTCACCGTCACGGCATCCTGGTGGAAGGCGAGATCGGCCATATCAAAGGCACGGAGGATGAGATCGTCTCCGATACCGAGCTCTACACCCATCCTGAAGAAGCGCTGGAATTTGTGCATAAGACCAATGTGGATCTCTTTGCCGCTTCAGTGGGCACCAATCACGGTGTATCCAAAGGCGAGAACATCGTGCTGCGTCTGGATCTGGTGAAAGAAATCGACGACCTTGTTGATCAAGCATAATGTAGAGAGAGGATTGGTCTTGCATGGAGCTTCCGGACTCACCGACGAACAGCAGCGCGAAGCCATCAAAAACGGTGTGGTCAAGATCAATAAGGACACGCACTACCAGATGGATATGGCGCAAGCAGTGCAAGCCTTTTGGGAAAAAGAAAAGTATGCCATCGTCGTTCCCGAAGGCACCGATCCCAAAGCCTATATCCCCAATAAAGGCAAGTTTGATCCCCGCAAATGGATTGTGCAGGCTGAGAACAAGATGCAGCAGACCGTCAAGGACTTCTGTCTCGTAACCGGCAGTGCGAATAACAGCATATTACTATAGGAGTTATCTATGACCAAAGTAGCAATCAATGGATTCGGCCGCATCGGACGCCTCGTTCTGCGTGCCTTGATCAAGTATCATCCCGATGTGGATGTGGTGGCGATCAATGATCTCACCGATGCCAAGACCCTGGCTTATCTCTTCAAATACGACAGCGTGCATAAGATCTTTGATGGCGAAGTGAGCCACAGCGAAGACAGCATCATCGTGAACGGCAAGACCATCAGGATTTATTCCCAGAGAGACCCGGAATCTCTGCCCTGGAAAGACCTCGGCGTGGAATATGTAATAGAATCCACCGGCATCTTCTCCACCAAGGAAAAAAGCCAGCAAACACCTCAAAGCAGGCGCTAAAAAAAGTGATCCTCACCGCTCCCGCAAAGGACACCGTGGATGCCACCATCGTGATGGGCGTGAACCACAAAGACCTTAAAGCAAGCGACCTTATCGTTTCCAATGCCTCTTGCACCACAAACTGCCTGGCTCCCGTGGCCAAAGTGCTGCACGATAAGTGGGGCATCGAAGGCGGACTGATGACCACCATCCACTCCTACACCAACGATCAGAACATCCTGGATCTGCCGCATAGCGATCTGCGTCGTGCCAGAGCTGCTGCCATGAGCATGATTCCCACCACCACCGGTGCCGCTAAAGCCATCGGACTGGTGATCCCGGAACTCAATGGCAAGCTGGATGGCCTGGCCGTGCGCGTGCCCACTCCGGATGGCTCATTTGGTGGATCTTTGCGTAAAACTTGAGCCGCAGCACCACCAAGGAAGAGATCAATCAGGCCATGAAAGAAGCCTCCGAAACATACCTGAAAGGCTATCTGATGTATGCTGCCGACCCCATCGTGTCCATCGACATCGTGGGTAACCCATATTCCTCCATCTTTGATAGCGGCACTACCTACGTCAAAGGAAACATGGTAAAAATCCTCAGCTGGTATGACAACGAGTGGGGCTATTCCTGCCGCGTGACCGACCTGCTGAAGTATATGACTACTCTGTAAAAATAAACAAGCTTCAGGGTTAAGCTTCTACATTGAAACAAGCTTCAGGATGAAGCTTCTACGATTAAGCCCCGGATCATCAGACCCGGGGCTTTGCTTTATATATCAGATCAGGGAATTATCTTGTGCGCTCTTACCTTGAAGAAGGTTTTATCCCCCAATTGGGATAGAGGTATGGAAAGCGTTGTCCCTGCTGTTTGCGGTAAAGCGGTGAAAGTCTCCAGCGGATCTGAGGCGTGTTCCACAATGTAGAAATCAGCCTGGATCGTAGCACCGCTGGGCGTTTGAGTGACAGCATCCCAGGATAGGATCAGTTGATCTCCGACCACTTCCATACCCAGGTTCTCAGGCTCATTCACTCCCCGCACAAAGCTGTAGCTATACCAATTGCTCTGCTGAAAGACATTCGGAACGCGCTCCACCCAGGCTCTGCCCTGCTCATTATCCACCTCGGGAAACACGTGGAAGAGATTCGCGCTGCGATAGTTGCGTACTGTGGCATGCTCCGGATCGCTGGTGTACATGGGATATATCCGGCCATCATCAGTACGGTAGCTCAAGCCCCAATTGAAACGATCTGCCGGCTTTGTGTACTGAGTACTGAAATACAAATCCAATGCTTCAATATTGAGAGTGACGTCAGCGATCTGACCCACGGGAGTGCTCTGTGGATCGACATAGAGCTGAACGGGATGAACAACTCCACCATTAGAAAAGTCCATCTGAGTTACGGTCGTTCCGGATATCCGGTTAGTCAAGGATAGCAGACCAAACTTGGGGTTGTTAACATCGTACCAGGATATAAAATCGGCATCAGCAAGTAAAACAGACATATCGCAACTCATGACCAGAGTATTAGTGGCGCTATCTATCGAGGTGCTGATCCCCGCTATACGCGTTACGTCACTGAATCCTGTGCCAGTTATTTTAAAGAGTCCGGTGGACATCAGAGTTCCCCCCATTACGCTAACATACTGCATAGCCCAGGCAACAGCACCCGGAGCATAGGGATCGTCTAAAGCCGGATTACCAATTCCTACCATATAGGAATTCCATGGGCCTAAAAAACTTCCTGTGGGAAATCCACCACCCCGGTTCTGCAGACCCACGATCAGCTTGGTATCAGACACTGTAACGTAATCAGCGATGATATCAAGATAGTTCACGGATTGATCGTTGGCAGGATCATCAGACACCTTAGTCAGCAAGTTTGGTGCCGGCAATGCTGTGCCGGTATAGCGTACCGGAACTACGGTGATGGGTTCGCTTCCCACCTGCTTGCGCAAGCCATAATAAGTTCTTCCGGTGCCTGCAGTAACCAAAGCCTGATAGGTGCTGCCACTGTGTTGGCTAAGGTTCATTTCGGCATTTCCGCTACCGGGGTTATACACCACTTTGTTCATATTGATGTTGCTTTGATTGATATCCGCGCGCATATACACTGATCCTGCGGCTGTCTTTTCACTAAAGCGGATGTTTTGCCAAGCATCAATGCTAAGAGCGCTGAGATTGGCTAAGCACAATAAGAGAAAAATACTTAGGTATTTCATTCCGACTCCAAAATGTCTTTTTTGCAAGAGATGCCGGATCGCCAAATCTGTCAAGCATCGTGTTCTCAAAAAGGAAGCCCGCGCGAGGCGGGCTTTTATACTCTTGATGAGATTGCGTTTAGATCAAGCCATCACGTTTCAGCATGGCTTCCGGGTTTAGCGGACGGCCACGGAAAGCTTCAAACAGCTCTTTCGGATGGAAGGCATTGCCTCTGGCCAGGATGTATTTGCGGAACTTCGCAGCGGTCTCGGGATCAAAGATACCGCGCTCTTCGAACAAGCTCCAGGCATCGGCTTCCAAAGCTTCGGCCCATTTATAGGAATAGTATCCTGCCGCGTAACCACCGGCAAAGATGTGCGAAAATGCGCATGAGGTATTGGTTCCGGGATGCACCTGCATTAGAGCAAAGCGCTTGGTTGCCTGCTTTTCAAAAGCATCCACGTCTTCTATTTCGGAAGGATGAGTGGTGTGCCAGGCCATATCCAGCGAGGCATAGCGCAGCTGGTTGATATTGAAGTTTCCGGCATTGAAGTTCTTGGCGGCAATCACTTTATCCAGGAGTTCCTGCGGCAATGGCTCACCGGTCTCATAGTGCCTTGCGAAGAGATTGAGCGCTTCTTTTTCCAAGAGCCAGTTTTCCATGATCTGACTGGGGAGTTCCACAAAGTCCCAAAGCACAGAAGTGCCGGATAGCCCGTGATAATAACCATCTGCCAGCAGTGAATGCAAGGCATGACCAAACTCGTGGAAGATCGTGCGCGCTTCATCCAGACGCAAGAGCGAAGGCTGGGTATCCGTGGAAGGAGTGAGGCTGCCCACGATCATCACCTGCGGTCTGCGCATGCCATCGGGATACAGGCCCTGACCCTTGAGTGAGCTTTTCCAGGCTCCACCACGCTTGGTTTCACGCGGGAAGAGATCGATGTAGAGCAAGCCCAGATAGCTGCCATCGGCATCATGAGCTTCCCAGGTAGTCACGTCCGGATGATATACCGGAACATCGTGCACCTGTTTCATGCTGATGCCATAGATCTTTTTGGCCACGGTAAAGAGTCCATCGATCACGTTTTCTACTTTGAACCAGGGGCGCAATTCCTCGGGATCATATTGGAAGAGTTTCTCTTTGAGTTTGTTGCTATAATAGGTCCAATCCCAAGCCTCAAGGACGTCGATGCCATCCAGTTCTTTGGCAAAAGCGGCCACTTCTCCCACCTCTTTCTGCGCAGCAGGATAGGCTTTTTCATAAACGGTTTCCAGGAAGGCCAGAGCAGTATCCACAGATTCTGCCATGCGATCTTCCAAAACGTATTCGGCATGATTCTGATAGCCCAAAAGCTCCGCGCGTTCCTGCCTCAAAGCCAGAGTGCGCTTGATGTGCTCTTGATTGTCAAATTGATCATTGAAAGCGCGGGAAGCATAGGCCCGATACATTTTTTTGGCGTAGCTCGCGATTCTGGCAATAAGTAATGAAGGGACTGAAGCTGGAAGGTTGCAGAGTGAAGACCCAACCACTGTCCTTGCCTTTTTGCTTTGCGGTGAAGGCTGCTGCGTCCAACACGCTTTTTGGCATCCCCTTCAGGTCATCAGAATCGGTGATATGCAGTTCAAAGGAGTTTGTGGCATTTAACACATTATCACTAAACTTGGGCGAGATCTGCGAAAGCTCCATCGCGATCTCGGTGAAACGCTTCTTTTTTATCATCGCTCAAGAGCGCGCCACCTCTGATGAAACCCAGATAGCGCCGTTCGATCAGGCGATAGCGCTCAGCAGCTTTGATGGCTTCTTTGTCGTCCATATCAACGGGTAGTTCGGGCTTGGCTTTGCCGGCCACTTTCGGCATCATAGACGGCTTTTACACGCTCAAAGATCTTGGGATCTGTCGCGATTTGGGAATTGAACTCAGCCATCATCGGTGAGATTTTTTGAGCCAAAGCTTTGAATTCGGCATCAGAATGCGCGCCCAGCAGGTTAAAATACACCGTGGCAGCATATTCAAGCTCCACTCCTCCATCTTCCATAGCCATGATGGTGTTCTCAAAAGTGGGAGCTTCAGGATTGTTTTTGAGCTCCTCCATCTCTTTGCGAGCAATGCGAAGCGCTTCTTCAAAAGCCGGCATATAGTGCTCCAGCTTGATCTCATTCCAGGGAATCGCCTTCAGACGATGCGGGTTTTCTTTGCGTAATAAGGGGTTCATTTCCTCTCCTGTTGTGTTAATTTTCCGATGAGGACAAGAACAACACAGAGGCAGATTTCGTCAAATCCTTTTGAAAGCCGAAACGCGAAAACCGAAACGCGAGAGCAGAGCTCCGCACTAAAGCTCTGCGTGAATCAGCGCTTTTATCCGCGTAAATCTGCGGGAAACCGATCACTTAGAAAGTGAATTTCACTCCTACCGCGACAGAGCGTTTGGTATCTTTCCACCAATTGATGCCGCCTTCTTTATCCTTGTACTTCTCGGAGTACTTGCCGATCAGGAACCACCTGCGTTTCTCGTGCAGACTCATGGTGAAGCTACCGGACATCTGAGCTCTGGGAACCGCCACTTCGCCCAAAGCCAGCTCATCCACTCTGGTCTTGCTATAGGAGAACGCCATATTTTCCAAGCGTTTATACTGTGTATCCACCCACAAGCTGAACCACAAAGACTTAGCCTTTTCCACCTCATCACCATACATATTCTGCCAGGCGATCATGGCCTTCAGGCGTTTACCGATCTGGCCTTCCAGCTTTCCGTAAAAGCCGTATGCCGCACGGTAATCCGGCAAAGTATCTTCCTTCGTGATCAAGACCCAGGTGCTGTCCGGAAGCTGAACCAATTCGCAACGATCTTCCTCGTAAAAGTTATCAAAATACCCGGGAGTAAAGCTATCCCCATGCATGCGGTATTCCAGATTGATCTTGAGATACTTAAAATCCGCGTACACACCGGGCAGGATGAAACCGGTACCATTATCCAGGATGTGAGCCACTTCCGCGTAGTTTCCCAAAACCACTTTATCCGTATTCAAGATCGGCAGAGTGTAGTCAAAGCTCACAACGCTGATGGGATCAGGATCACCCCGATCGATAGCATGAAAAAGGGAATCACCCAAAGTGTATTTGAGATTGCCCTTTTGATTGCGATCCGAATACCAGGACATCCCCAATTCCAGCTCGTTCAACACTTTAGCCTTGGCATCAGGCAGTGGTTTGAAGTGTCCGCTAAAGGAAAATACGGGCATGCGGATCAGGTCTGAACTGAATACTTCAAATTCCGGTTGCAGTTTGATGGGCGGATTATAGCCCAAAAGCAGGCCGTTGTTACGTTGATCCGGATAGAAGAGCATATTTGAATAGTTATGCATCACCAGACCATTGCGCACCGAGCGTTTTAGGAAATCCCCCAAAGTGCCCGTAGTACTGATCTTCGGCTCCCCATAGCGGACGTAATAGATCTTAGCCAGGTAATCTTCGATGTTGTCCCAATCCCCTTCCTTGATGTGGAAGTTCTTATCAAAGAGAAAATCCAGATCCACGCCCATGCCAAACTTTTTGTAGGCAAACTCCTGAATCAGACGCAATTGATAATATTTCGTGGAATCGATCTCCACCCGTCCGATCATACTTGACACACTGTAGTTTGAGGAAGATCTGACCCGGAAGGGCATTTCCTGAGCAGCGACCATTAGCGGCAATACGAGCAAAATACAAATCAAGAGTTTCTTTAGCATGATGACTCCCCTTAGTCCATTTATGCCAGACTGGGGTGAATAGCTTTTTTTGTCAAGCAATTCGTTTGCCTCAGACCTGATCCGCCGGTTTGTGGACACAAATCCACACTGCCATAACTTAACCGCAAAAGCCCTGTAATTTCACTTGACTGATCCCTACGGCTATATGTGATGAAAGAAAAAACAAAGGAGACGATCATGCTGGTAAGTACTACTCCCATTATTCAGGGCTATAGGGTGGAAAAATATCTGGATATCGTAACCGGTGAGACGATCATGGGTGCCAATATCCTGCGGGATTTGATGGCTTCGATCACGGATATCGTGGGTGGCCGTAGCGGAGCTTATGAAGAAAAGCTGCATGATGGCCGCAGGGAAGCGATCAATGAAATGAAACAGGCCGCGTTGAAGCTGGGCGGCAATGCCGTGATCGGTGTGGATATCGATTATGAAGTGATCGGCAACAGCATGCTGATGGTGGCCGCATCAGGCACTGCGGTGTTTTTGGTGAAAGAAGAGGGGTAAGCGATTAGGATTCGACACGTCCCCGTGTCGAACTGGAGCGAAGTTAAGTAACAGCAAGCATCTGCGCTGCCTCTCCCCCTTTGCATTCACTTTTGTTGATTCCTTGATTACCCCTTAATCGCCTCGTGCCATGAGGAAAACATGGGGTAATCACGGGATAAATATCAGCTGAACCAAAGCGCTCTAAGCAGGGGCGAGCTTACTGCTCCACCCTTGGACTTCGTAGCGAAGCGGAGGAGTTTACATGAAAGCCATAGGATTCGACACGTCTCGTGTCGAGCGAGGCCGAAGGCCGAGAAAGAAAGCAGCTGCGCTGCTTTTGCAGACGAGACGTCTGCAATCCTATCCCTCCGCTTTCATG
>JAJOKA010000122.1 GCA_021206555.1 Candidatus Cloacimonadota bacterium
CTCAGGCGCTGCTTGGGTGAACTAAAGCAAACTAACTTCATCATTATTGACATCGACGATGTGGAAGACCCGGAAGAAATGAAACTATGGCTGGAGCTGCTGGATCCATCGCTTGATTTCGCTCTCACATCGCCTTCCGGAACGGGGCTGAAACTCGTATATCGCATGGAGACCCCGATAACGGACGATATAAGCTATATGCGAACCTACAGATACCTGGCAGATGATCTGCTTCGTAATCTCGGTCTCAAGGCCGATGAAGGGGCCAAGAGCAGAGCCCAAGCCTGTTACTTCAGTCACGACCCTGATCTATGGGAAAATCCTCAGTGCAAACCGCTGCAACTGAGCTCAATTCCATCCACCACACCATCTCAGGGGCTGGCCACGGTCTATGATTTTCCCAAGGCCGAGAAACAGACGGCCGCAGTACACGACAATAGTGCAGTGCAAAAGGTCTCCACCTTCCAGCAAGATTATGCCACGGCACAACGCATCGTTCAGCATTTGGTTGCTGCGGTGAGATCAGCTATGATCACTGGCGGAAGACAGCCTACGCCATCAAAGCCAGATTTGGCGAATATGCAGGGAGATCTTTCTGCTCTACGCTCAAAACAATGCCTATCATGACGACCGCGAATCTCTAATCAGGTATTGGGATAGTCTGGGCACACCGACCAGCGTCAGTTTTCCATCCCTGGTATGGGTAGCGAAACAGTATGGATGGCAGTCCGCATGATGGCTGCTACAATCGAAATCCAACAACAAAATGCAAACTCAGCGGGGCCCGATAAGGGTCCGCCGGGGCTGCACAGAACTGCAAAAAAGGATTGACCATGGAATCTCAGATCAATAGCAAGCACAGTAATGCCGCCCCTGATAACGGCTTGATCAAGAAATATATCGAAAAGCGCACCATCCCGAATGCGGGAGAGCGCTCCATCCCCTTGGATATCAGCAGGTTACCAGGCTTTATGCAAGAATACATCGAGATCGGAACCAAGCACACGGATGCCATCCCCGGGGCCTTGCTCACGGCGTTTCTGCCAGCAATCGCGGTAAACATCGGTAATAAAGTGTGGATGCAGGGCAATGGGAAGAATCAGTATTGTCACATCTGGGCTACTCTCGTTGGCCCCAGCACCACCAGTCGAAAGTCCACCTGCATCAGGCTGGCATCGCAGACTTTGTGGCCCTTTCACGAAAGCATCAAAGATCTGCCCCAGACAGATCGTAACAAGCTGTTGCTCGTGATCAATAGCACCACCAATTCAAGGATGATAACGCTCTTGGCGCTGAGTGCGAATCGGCTGTTTGAGTTTCACGAATTGGGGGTCTTGCTGAAGAACTCCGGCCTTGGCTACAACGCGGGCATGAAGGAAAACCTGACCGCTTTCTATGATGGGGATAGCAAGATATATTCAAACCAGGATCGCACGGAATACATCGACCGCCCTGCGCTAAGCATAGTGGCGGCATCTACCCCGGGATGGATATATGATGGCTTTGAGACCGCGGCGGAGCAAGGCTCAGGCTTTTTGCAGCGCTTCATCTACTGCGTGATCGGGCAGCGGGCTGACGACTTCCATTCAGACCCGGAACACGAGCCGCCTGATTATGCTGATCTCCACGCTTATGATGATATCTACTCTGTGTTTAGGTCGCTGCCGGAAGTTTATGAACTGGTGATGGACCTGGCGGAGCGTAAACAATGGTTGAGCGAGCATGACCGGGTGATGAATAAAATCGCACACAGCGGAGATGAAGCGCTCCTGGAATATGCCAGCCGCATCTATAATAACGTCTTCTGCTCGTGCGCGATCATCATCACATTGATGAAAAATCACGAAGCACTGAAGAGGCTCGGGCAGAAGACAAGATCAGGGACTTCTTCCAAAATCTGCGGGTGAGCAGCGAAAGCGTGGACGAAGCCCTGTATCTGTGTGACTACTACTTGAGAAACGCGATTCCCATGATCAATATCATCAAAGAAGGCGGTGCCTGGAGCAATGAACGCAGAATCTTGAAACACCTGCTGGCCAGTGACAACTATACGGATTCACACAGCAGCATCATGAACAACCTGCATATCAAAGCCAAGCCTCTGGCGGATTGCATCAGAAACCTGGAAGAACAGGAATTTGTGGAGGCCTTTGGCAGGATATCAATGGACGGGGACGGATATCCAAGATGTATCGGTTGCTGCCGGCCGCGCTGGACGCGGGGTCAGGCTTTCTTTGAGCATAGTATAGCTATCTGAAGATAATGGCGGGATGGCGGAAATGCTGTCTCGCCTTTTGTTTTAGGTCTGAGGTGTGAGGGATGAGGATTCGACACGTCTCGTGTCGAAACGGAACGTAGTTCCGTAAAAGTAAGCTACTCATATAAGTTCTCACCCAAACCTGCAAATCGATATCACATGTCACAGTAGTCGTATGGGTTTATGAGGTAGAGAGATAGATAAGACTGGCTTTGGATTGTGTCAAAGTGGTTTTTGGACGTTTCTGGACGTTTTTGTATCAAGATTATTGCAAATCTGCGCTGGTTTTGGACTGGTTTCGGATGATCAGATTTTTTGGAGAGCTCATCAGATTTGTTAAGGCTTTTATTGTCACAGTGGTGGGTGGTGTGGGAGAGCTGGAACAAGTCTGAATTCTGTCTAAAGTGCTTTGAGAAAAGTCCTTATGCTATTTATTTATGGGCTTTGAACAGGGGGTTTGCTTCACTGGTTCTTATGCTTTCTGTCTGGTTCTTGAGGAATAAAGGATGCAGGGTCTAAAAGATAAAAGATGGTCGGTTCACTAACCAGGATTAGTGAGGTAGATTTCTTGTATTCTCAGCGCATTCACGGCAGAAAGGACTTCCCAACTTATTGCAGTACAGAATAGTAGAACCTACTATTGTAATAAGGGAGGCGCTGATGAAAGCGACTTTTGAAGCTCATCGGCAGGGCGGTTTATGGCAAGACCACTGTGACAAATCAAGCACTGTGACAACTGTCACAGTGGTTCAGGAAGAACATGAAATGCCGGAGATGCTGAATGGGAGAGGCTTTGAGCGCTGTGACATATTATCTCCCGAGAATTGTGTCACAGTGCCAGGTATTAATGAACCCAAAGTTGGTTTGTGTGGTGAACCAACTTTATCTCAGGATGGGCATCAAGATATCACTGCTGAGGAAAAAGATCACTCAGTAACGGAGTATCCTGATCTGAGCAAAGATGCCAATCTGCCTTTGCGGAGATTGAAGAGGCAAAACTGCTGGGACATTTCTGCTCTGTTGTGCTGAACCGGCTGCGTGATTGTGAATCCAGAACTGAGGAATGGAAACAGATAGTGCTTGATTACAACCGTGGATTATTGGTGCCGGAACTGTATCAAATGCGGAACAAACGCTGTGAGCGGACTATCCGCACCTGGATAGAGCAATATCTGCATTCGGACTACAATATGTTTGCTCTCGTCCACAGCAATTGGAATACCACCAGGAAACGCAAGGTAACAGAGCTTGAGGGTCAAATCCTGCTGAGCATGCTGCTGCATCCCAATCTGGTCAAGATCGGCTCTGCTATCAAAATGCTGAAAGCACAAGCCAGACTTGGTTACTTTGAGTCGAGGAGCAGCATTCCCACCCTGAGAAGGTGGTGTACAGACTTCAGAGACAATAATCCCGATATCTGGCAACAGGCACGCCTGGGCAGTAAGTTCGTGGCAGAGCATATCATCAAGACCATCCACAGAGACAGCAGCTTGCTTAAGGTTGGTGATGTCTGGGTTGCGGATGGACACAAGCTTGCCTTTGATATCCTTGATCCAAAAACCGGTAAGGCAAAGCGGATGATGTTGATTCTGGTGCTGGATTGGGCAAGCCGTTATCCGGTGGGAGCTTCTCTTGCCTTTACCGAGGATAGCCAGCATATCCTGGCTGCCTTCCGCAACGGCTTTCTGAATACAGCCCAGTGGCAAGATAGGGATAGCAATACCAATGTCAACGCCAGAGAAGAAACCAACCAGCCCTTTGCCTTCTTACCCCGATATGTCTATCTGGATAATGGCAAAGCCTTCAAGAGTAAGCTCTTTCATGACAAATGGGAAAACCATGATCTGGCAAAGGAACTGGGAGGTATCTTTCCCAAGCTGAAGATCGAAGCAGTGTTTGCCGAAAGCTACAATGCCAAAGCCAAGGTGATAGAGCGGTTCTTCCAGACCTTTCAGGAGCAGTTTGAACGCTTCACCTCATCTTTCCGGGGTGCAGCAGTGGAGGATAAACCTGCCACTCTGATGCGTAACGAAAAATGGGCAAAGAAGCTTTACAAAGCCGAGCCCCCTACGATAGAAGAAGCCATGAGTATGATCGGTTTCTACATTAGACACATTTATGGTGAGACGCCGCATAGTGCTTTGGCTGGCAAGACACCCTGGGATGTATTCAGGACTGCTGAGATCGCAGGCGAGCGATTCATTGAGCCCTCTGAACTGAACTTCCTGATGCTCTCGGCAGAGAGAAAGGCAGTTCGCAGTGAAGGCATCATCTGGGGCAAGCTGCATTACTGGCATCCAGAACTGATAAATCACATCGGCAAGCCTATCATCTTTCGCTATGACCCGGCAGACATCAGATGGATACTGGTCTATGATACTAAAGACCAGTTCATCTGCCAGGCGGAACTGCGTCGGGTTCAGCATCCCTTTATCAAACTGGCAGCAGATCAGCCCATAGCCCGGAAGGAACTGGATAAGGAATACGCTCAGATCAAGAAACTGCAAAAGCAAACGGAACAGAGAACCAGAGTTTTGGTAAAGAAAACTCAGGAGGGGGTGGATAAGCTGCTCAGTCCCCATATCAAAACAATACCTCAAGCAGCCAATCCCACCTTCATCCAGACACCGATGCTTACAGCCCCCCAGGCAGTTATTGATGAATCAGAGCAGAGTGATGGCACGAAAAGCTTTTGCCGAAAATGCTCAGGCTTGCCGGAATCAGATAGGAGGCACAAGATGAAACAATCCAAACTGGTCAAGACCCGCAACGTAGTGGAGGCAGATGCCTGTATCTCCTTTCTGAAGAGCAGACCCAAGCTGGAAATGGTGGGCTTGGGCTTGCTATATGGACGTCCTGGATATGGCAAGACGACTTATGCCCAGCGCATGGCTTTCAGGGAAGGATACCTATATCTCAGGTTGGAAGCAACCACCACACCCAAATCATTTGCCCAGCAGTTACTGCTCGCGTTATACAAACGCTTCAACCTGGGGCAGCATTTACCGTATGGAACTGCCAATAACCTGTTCCAACGCTGTCTGGGTATTTTGGAAGATCGTGCCGATACTGTAATCGTAATTGATGAGATAGATTATGCATTCAAACATGAATCACTATTGGGAGCGATCCGTGACATCGTGGATGAGACCATGAGTATTGTAATCCTGGTGGGGATGCAAACTGCCAAAGATCGGTTGGCTCAGATCAACCCTCATTACTTTGACCGCTGCAATTACTTCTATGAGTTCCAGCCCGCAAGCAGAAAGGATATTGAACTGCTTGCCAAAGAGGTAATGGAAGTGGAAGTAACAGATCGGCTCATAGATACTATCCATTTCAACTGCAATGGTAACCTCAGAAAAGCCATCAAACTGATGTACATCGTGGAAGGCAGGATCAAGCAAAACCCAGGCTTCACGCTGGATAATGCGTTGGTGGAGACGGAACCATGACAAACATGGATGTTATCCGAAACTTCGTCCATCAGTACAGAAAGCCGTTCAGCACAGAAACGATAACAGAGCTTACCGGAATCGAGACCAGAACCGTATCACGGTCCATCAGAACGCTACTCAACAACCAGGAAATCAAGTGCATCTCAACTCAAGACAAGCTCTACGTAAGCAGTACCGCTATCAATCTCAGGTGGCTTTAATCAGAAAGGCAAGTGGAACTACAGCACTCAGGTAGCAGAAGAAATCATCAACATGCTGGACTCCAGGCAGTATCGCTCCATCCGAGAGATTGCCAATGCCTATGGCAAGAGCAGGCAACAGGTCTTTGTTTATATGGAAGCACTGGCATCCATCGGTATGGTGGGCATCAACGGCAGTGGGTACAAAGTCTTATCAAAAGAGGGGATCCTGAAGCTGGGCACCTACATCCAACCCGCCATACTTGGAAAATTGCGTAAGGAATCAGGCATAAAACCGAAACCGAGGATGAGGAAAACAGCTGCATAAGCCTACTAGCGTGCTGCTAATGGATTTTGTGCAAATATCTGATTGCGAGTTAGATAAAATGGATTACCTTCTGCTTAAGAAGTGATAAGATGATTTGCAATAATCGTGATACTCGTTTGAAAAAATCGTGATATCGCAAACCCACAAAACTGCCGATTTGAAAAAATGGTGATACGATTTGAAAAAATAGTTGAGATCCCATAATAAGGCTGGATTAAAAATGGGGGAATGCCAATAAAGTATTTCTTGACAGAGATAAGGTCTTTGAAAGAATTGACCATATAGTTAAAAATGAGACGCTAAGGAATAGAAACACATGGCAATAAATAATATTAAGAATCTGATTCTTAGCGCTGCTGGGAAGGAATTTCTGGTCCGAGGATACAGCGGAGCAAGAATGCAGGCTATTGCTGATAAGGCGGGCATCAATAAGGCTCTGCTACATTATCATTTCAGCAGCAAGGAAAAGCTGTATAACGCGGTGTTGAGAGATCAATTTGCCTCTTTCATCGAATCTTTGATAGAGCTGTTCTTAAGAGAGGAAGATTTGGAGCCTTGGTTGCGGCGATTGATCGCCAGGCTATTGCGGGAATTTTCTGCGCGGCCTCAATTCTCGCGCTTCATCATCTGGGAGTTGAACAGCCAGGGGAAAGAATTGCCCCGCATATTTGCGGAAGTATTGGCGCAAAGCGAAGAGGGAACATTTCTAAAGCGGATAGAATCCCGGCTGAGGCAATATGGGTTGCAGAGCTACCCTCCGCAGCAGTTTCTGATGAATATACTGTCTTTATGCATCTATCCCGGAATGGCTCGACCTTTGTTGGAGCAGGTGATGGGGAAAGAAGTGTTCAGTGATCCGAATTTCGTCGGGCAGCGGGAAGAAGAGATATTCCGGCTGATCAAGTATGGTATTTTTTTAAGACCGGGAGGTGAAAAATGAGGCGGTTATTGCTTATTCTTGTTTTGGCGCTTGCTTTGGTTTCTTGCGCCAGAGAGGAAAGTGGAGAGCGTTGGACTACGGTGATGGAGGCGACGAGTTTTCGGATATCAGCTCTTTTGGGGGGGCGAATCAGCAAGATATATGTAACTGAGGGTGAAGAGATAGAATCCGGGGCTAAGATCGCAGAATTGGATGCTCAGGAATTGCAATTCTCTTTGGAACAGCAAATGGCAGCATTGCAGGAGCTTGCGGTTCAGGAAGAGCTTTTTCTTACCCAGATCGAGATTGCCAATGCGGATCTGGAGTATCAAAGTCGCCGGCAGGGACGCAGTGAACGGTTGTATGAAGAAGAAGTAATTCCCTTGCAAAATCTGGAAGATGGTCAGTTGTTGAAAAGCAAAGCAGAATTGCAATATCAAGCCGCGCAGAAAAACCTGCGTCTGGCAGAGGCCAGGAAGGCATCGATATTGGCACAAATCAAAACGCTGAAAAAGAGGATTGAAGACAGCACTATCAGCAGCGAATTCAGCGGAAGGCTTGAACATCTGTATTTTGATGAGGGAGAGATGTTGCCAAATATGGGGCAATTGGCAGAGGTTCTGGATACACAATCCCTGGAAGCCAACATCTATGTGAATGAAGAGTATCTGGCTTTATTTAAGCCGGGAATGCGCTTGATGCTGGAAGTAAGTGGTCACGCAGAAAGGTTGGAAGCAAGGGTTATCAAGATCAGCAACAAAGCGGAATTTACTCCAAAAACAGTGTTAACACCCGACAACCGGAGCGTGATGGTATATGCAATACGTTTGCGGGCAGAGAATCCGCATGGCATTCTGAAAGATGGTATGCCGGTGGATGTGTATCTGCCATGAATATCATCGAAGTGCAGGGTCTGCTAAAGAGCTACGGCGGTTTGCGGGCATTGAATAAGGTGGATCTGGAAGTGCCGAAGGGAGTGGTGTATGGCATTATAGGTCCTGACGGCGCGGGAAAAACTACTCTTTTGAGGACTTTGTGCACGCTGTTGCCATATAGCGAGGGCAAGATTCAGGTGTTGGGCTATGATGCTTTGCGTCAATCTACCGCTATTCGTGCTGCAATTGGATATATGCCGCAACGTTTTTCTTTGTATCAGGATCTATCTGTGGAACAAAACCTGCGTTTTTTTGCCAGGCTCTTTCGGGTGAAACATCGCGAGATGGTTCAGCGGCGTGAGAAGCTCTATGAGTTTTCACGTTTAAAGCCTTTTGCCAAACGTCTTGCCGGAAATCTGAGTGGCGGGATGAAACAAAAGCTGGCGCTTTCCTGCGCTTTGATTCATACGCCGGAACTGATCATTCTGGACGAGCCCACCTTTGGAGTGGATCCGATATCCCGGATGGAATTTTGGCAGATATTGCACGAATTGAAGCGGGATGGCGTAAGCATTGTAATCTCTACACCCTACATGGATGAAGCCGGGCAATGTGATCAGATCACGCTGTTACACAAAGGAGAAGTAATCGGCAAGGGCAGTCCGCAGGAGATAATCGATTCCTGGCAGGGGCGTTTGTATAAGCTGCGGGCAGATGATTTGCAAGATCTGTATAGGTATTTGATCACCAAGGTTGAGCGTGGCGATCTGCAGCTATTCGGCTCGGAGATTCACCTGTTCAGCGAAGTGGAGATAGAAGCAAAAACGATAGAAAACTGGAGCAAAGAACATCCGGATCTGACAAGCTGTGAAGAGATCAGTCCCGGCATGGAAGATGTGTTCCTGAAGATGATGCAATGATACATACAAGAGATTTGGTGAAAGAATTTGGCTCCTTCAGAGCGGTTGACAACATCAATTTGGACATCGCCAAGGGAGAGATATTCGGCTTTCTGGGCGCTAATGGAGCAGGTAAGACCACCACCATTCGCATGTTGTGCGGCTTGCTCTTGCCCAGTAGCGGTAGCATCACAGTGGATGGCCTGGATATTGCCAAACACAGTGAAGGGGTGAAGCACAAGATCGGCTATATGAGTCAGAAGTTTTTCTCTGTATCCGGATCTGAAGGCGATCGAGAATCTGGAATTTTATGCCGGAATATATCAAGTGCCATTTCAAAAAAGGCGCTGGCAAACATCAGAGATGTGATGGATCAATTTGGTCTTACAGACATTCTGAGTAGCAGCACCGGAGCTCTGCCGATGGGCTATAAGCAGCGGCTCAGTCTGGTGGCGGCCTTAGTGCATGATCCGCCATTGGTGTTTTTTGGATGAACCCACCAGCGGAGTGGATCCGCAGGCCAGACGCGAGTTTTGGCAGGTGATAAACGATCTGGCTCAAACCGGTAAGAGTGTAATTGTAAGCACTCATTTCATGGATGAAGCGGAATATTGCCATCGGGTGATCGTAATGCAGGACGGTCGTGAGGTGGTTTTGGGCAAGCCCGCTGAATTGAAAGATCAGCATCAGGCGGGCAGCATGCAAGAACTCTTTTTGAGAGTATTGGGAGAGAACAATGCCAAATCTGTCTAGAATCCATGCTATAGCGCAAAAGGAAGTGTTTCACATCTTGCGAGATTCCCGAACCTTGGTGATCATCATTCTGATGCCGCTCTTGCAGCTTATAATCTTCGGATACGCCATGAACATGGAAATTGCGGCAAGTTCCCCTTGTTGCGCAGGATAATGCTTTAAACGGCGCCTCAAGGGCTCTGATCGATGCCTTTATTCATACGGATTATTTTCAGGTGGTTCCGTTAGCAGCAAAACAACTGGAGCCTAAGAGTATTTTCCAGACTCGTAAGGCGCAGGCTACGCTCAGCATTCCCAAGGATTTTGGCAATTCTGAAACTGCC
>JAJOKA010000123.1 GCA_021206555.1 Candidatus Cloacimonadota bacterium
ATCGCGAAATGGAAAATACCAAAAGCCAATCTAGATCGTGAGATTCGGCGTTTGGTATCTGCCTCTGTGGTCAATGATCCTCTGGCTCGCCGTAGCGATCTTCTGAGCAGAGTGATTCAGGCAAACGTAGACCTGGAGCTGGCCCGCACTCGTGTAAACGGTCTTGAACAAACCAAAGATATGTATGACCAGCGCATCATTTCTTTGCCTAATACAGAGCTGGAGCTGGCCCGGCTTTCCCGAAACATGATGCTGGACAGCAAGATCCACGGCATCATGATGGAAAAATATGAAGACGCGAAGATAGCCGAGCAAGCCAAAGTGGGTAACGTCCGCATCATTGACTATGCGGAACCTCCCACAGTGCCCATTAAACCCAGAGTATCAATGAATATCCTGGTGGGTATCATCATGGGTCTTGGTTTGGGCGTGGGTGCTGCGTTTTTGGTGCATTCCCTGGACACCAAACTGCGCACTCTGGAAGATATGGAAGGCTACGTACAGCTTCCGATCATGGGTACTATCCCGCTGATCCGTGAAGCCGAAGGTAAATTGGCTGAGTTCAATTCCATGATCGAACGCGCGGAAGGCGAAAACCGCGAACAGCTCACTCGCTCCATGCATTTTGTCTTGCAGCAACTGGTTTCGCACTATGCGCCAAAATCACCCATCGCGGAAGCCTATCGCACGCTAAGAACAAACATTTTGGCTCGCAAAGCCGAAGGCAGCACAACGCTGCTGATCACCTCTTCCGGCCCCAAAGAGGGTAAATCCACTTCCATTTCCAACCTGGCTATTACCCTGGCTCAGATGAATGCCAGAGTGGTGCTGGTGGATATGGATATGAGACGTCCCACCATTCACACCAAGTTTGCTCTGGATAAAGAGAATGGCTCCAGCGACTATCTGATCGATTCCGATGTGAAAGTGGAGCAGGTGGTTAAGGATTCGGGGATTCCCAATCTCAGCATTATCACCAGTGGTTTCGTGCCTCCCAATCCTTCCGAATTGATCGCTTCACCCAGACTGGATGCGATGATCTATGAGCTGAGAAAACAGTTTGATTACATCCTGTTTGATACACCTCCCGTGATCGCGGTGACGGACGCTCTGATCCTGACCAAAAAGGTGGATATGACCTTCATCGTGGTGCGCTGCGGCTTTACTGAGAAGAACATCATCAAACGCACCAAAGAGCTGATGGAAAACGTGGATGCCAAGATCGATGGCATCATCGTCAACAGCATCTACGTGCAGAAGTATTACAGCAAACAGAATTACTACTATTACTACTACTATTACTACTACTACTATGGCGACGAGGTGCCCAAAAAGCAGAAGAAGAATGTTAACCGCTTCTTACGCAAAAATAAATCTGTTTCTTGAGGTGCTCGGCCGCTTGCCGAATGATTACCATCAGGTCAATACTGTGTTATGCAGTATTGACCTTTTTGATAGTGTGAAATTTGCTTTGACAAAAAAGGGCTCCGTAAAAGTATGGTGCTCAATGCCTGAGCTGAACGGTAACGATAACCTTATCTGCAAAGTTGGGAACTATTTAAAGGATCAGTTTCGAGTTCCATACGGAGCTGAGATTGAGCTTGATAAACGGATCCCCGTTGCAGCAGGGCTGGGTGGTGGCAGTTCCAATGCCGCTCTCAGTATCGCCGCGCTAAATCAGCTTTGGCACTTAGGCCTTTCTCAAGAAGAGAAACATGAGATTGCTGCCAGGTTTGGCAGTGATATCAATTTCTTCCTGGAGGGAGGAACAGCCCTGGGTGAAAACCGGGGCGAAAGGATTAGTTCCATGAGCGATATTCTGATCCGGAATATCCTGCTCGTGAATCCCGGCACAAAGATCTCTGCCGGTAAAGCTTATGGCGCTACGGAGCTCCCGGCTCCGGGCGAGACAAAGCTATTTGATCCGAAAGACCCTGTAGCCACGATGTTTAACAGACTAGAACTTGCAGTGCGTCGCTTGTATCCCGAAGTGGATAGTTTGCTGGATGCTATTGCCGGTTTTGGTGCGATCAAAAGCATGTTAAGCGGTAGTGGGTCCACCTGTTTTGGAATGTTTGAAGATGAAGACGGCATGGCAGAGTGCCAGCGCCATTTTGATAAGATGGGATATTTTACCCATGTAACACGAACAATAACACGAAGTGAGTATCAAGAATGTTTTCCAAGTTAAAGATTATCACAGGAAACGCGAATCGCCCTTTGGCAGAGGAAGTTGCCCGTCATGCCGGCATCCCTCTCGGCGATATCGATCTGTTTAAATTTTCTAACGATGAATCCTTCGTAAAGATCAATGACAATGTTCGTGGGGCAGATGTTTACATCATCCAGCCCACCAGTTATCCGGTAAATGATAATCTCATGGACCTGTTGATCATCATCGATGCTCTGAAAAGGGCTTCGGCACAGAGAATCAATTGCGTGATCCCCTATTATGCCTACGCGCGCAGCGATAAGAAGGATCAGCCTCGTGTGCCCATCACAGCTAAGCTGGTGGCGGATCTGATCACGGTTGCGGTGCGGACCGGGTGATTACGGTTGATTTGCACGCGGATCAGATTCAGGGTTTTTTTAATATCCCGGTGGATCACCTATACGCGATTCCTTCCTTTGCGCGCTACTTCAAGAGCATCATGCAGATGGAAGACATCGTGGTAGTATCTCCTGATTCCGGTGGAGCAAACCGGGCCCGGGCTTTGGCAAAACGCCTCAATTGCACTTTGGCGATCGGCGATAAGCGGCGGAGCGGAAACAACGATCAATCCGAGCTGCTCAATATCATCGGAGAAGTATCCGGCAAGACCGCCATTCTCTTTGACGATATCATCGACACCGGCGGGAGCTTGATCAAGATGGCCAAAGCTTTACAGGAGCAAGGAGCTCGAAAGGTCTATGCCGCGTGCACTCATGGCGTCTTATCCGGCTCCGCGATCAAGTCGCTGGAAGCTTCGCCGATAGAAAAGCTTTTTATCACCAATACAATCCAGCTCAGCGAGCATAAACGCAGCTGCAGCAAGATTGTGCAACTCTCGATAGCGGAGATGCTGGCTACGGCCATCAAGAAAATCCACATCGAGGAATCGATTAGTATTTTGTTTAGATAGTAAATAAATGGAGGAATAAATGATATTTACTCTTAAAGCTGAACCCAGAAATACCGTCAAGAAGAGTGACCTTACGGCACTCAGAGCTACCGGTATGATTCCGTGCATAGTTTATGGCGCGGGAGTGGAAGCCACCAAGCTTTCAATCAATAGTAACGAGTTCCAAAAGTGCTACAAGAAAAGCTTCACCGAGCTTGCCTTTTACGAATTGGAACTGGAAGGTAAGAAGTATCACACGATACTCAAAGCCAAGCAGATCCATCCTGTACGCCGTAATTTCTTGCATCTGGATTTCCTGGTGGTGGATAAAGATAGCACCGTCGAACTTGATATTCCGTTGAACCTCATCGGTGAACCGGTAGGCCTCAAGGAAGGCGGATTTATGGATATAATCCAGCGTACCGTCAAAGTGTCCTGCAAAGCCAGCGATATCCCTGAAGGCCTGGAGCTCGACGTTACTGATATGAAGGTTGGGGATTCCAAACACATCCGTGATCTCAAGCAAGGCGCCTGGAACTATCGCGATGCTGACGATGTAACGCTCGTGGTGATTCACGCCAAGCTACCGCGGCAGCAACCCCTGACGTTGAAGCCGAAGCGACTGCCGAAGCAAAGCCAGAAGATTAATCAAATAGACAGATCATGAACCTGGTATTGGCTTTGGGTAACCCCACCGAAAAATACAGATGGACACGACACAACATCGGTTTCATCTGTGTGGATCGTTGGGCAGAAAAGCACAAGCAGAGCTTTAGCAAGGGCGAGCTTTACGACCATCTGGTCTATCGCAATGCCGTGGTGATCAAACCCAATACCTATATGAACCTATCCGGCAACGCTCTCAAAGCGGCAATGCTCAAATGGAAGATCGACGAAGTTCTAGTAGTGCACGATGACATTGAATTGGACGCGTGCCAGCTTCGCATTCGCAACGGTGGGGGGAGATGGGGGGCACAAGGGCCTCAAATCTCTCTTTGAAGTGTTGCCTCCCAAGGAGTTACGCCGCATCCGCATTGGCATTGGCAGATCATCTGATGTGCCTGCTGATGTCTATGTGCTTGAGAACTTTGAGAGTGAAGAGCTGGAAAGCTATACAGAAAGTTTAAAGCTGGTATCCGGGTTTCTGGATACCTTCAGCCAATATGATTTCAACCAGGTGTTGAATGATTATAGCAAATGGAAAAAATCCTATTCCGGTGGCAAAGCTGCCGGAATCACGAGTCCAAAGGAGGAAAAGGATGATCAAGGATTACGAACTGATGGTGATGTACACCCCCAAGCTGAATGCAGATGAAGCAAACGCGGCAAACGAAGCTGTGTTGAACCAACTGCGGGATAGCGGTGCGGAAATCATCAAAACCGATCCCTGGGGTAAGCGGATGCTTGCTATCCCATCGAAAAAAATGCAAGAAGCTCACTACTTTGTGAACTATTTCAAGATGGACAGCTTGGCCGTCAAAGCCCTGAAAAAGCAGTTCAACATCAATGAAGCCATTCATGCGCCACATGTTTGTCGCGCGTGGCGAGTAGCAAAGGAGGATAACATGGCAGATCTTAGGTTACCCAATATCAATAAGTATATCGTAAGTGGAAGGATTGCCAATGATCTCGAGCTAAAGTACACACCCAAAGGCACTCCCGTAATGCGGTTTGTTCTGGCTGTGGATCGTAACTACAAGGATGAAAGTGATCAGTGGCAAAAAGTGACCAGTTGGATTGAGTGCGTTGCTTGGAACCGTTACGCAGAGAACCTGGCCAACAATGCCCACAAGGGCACTGCGCTACTTGTCGAAGGAAGAGTGGAAACTCGCAACTGGACAGATCAGAATAACCAAAACCGCAAATCTACAGAAGTGGTAGCAGAGAATATCCACATTCTGGAATGGAAACCTCGCGATGGCCAAAACACCGGCTCAGATGAGGTTCCCATGCCTGAAGAGAATATGGCCCCCTCGAAGACCACCACTGATGACTTGCCATTTTAGGAGACAAATGAATTTCAGCGATAGAAAGAAAAATTCACCCGTAAGGAAATACTCAAGCTTCTGCGCGAACAAAGAGCTTGTCATAGATTACAAGAACATTGACATCATGCGTCAATACACTTCTGATGTAGGCAAGATCGAAGCTGCCCGCCTTACCGGAACCTGTGACCAAACACCAGCGCAAACTTACTACTGAGATCAAACGCGCCCGACAGATGGCTTTGATTCCTTACGTCGTAGAATAGAACAATGCTTTGGTTTTCCCTGCTCAGCGGTGCTGTAGCAAGCTTTAGCCCCTTTTTAGGATTGATCATGGTAATGATCTTCTGTGCCAAGTCACTCGGTGCGGCAATCGTGTCGCCACAACGTGCTTTAACAGCATTCTTTGTGGTGCCTTTGCTGCTGCTCTTGATGGACAGAAGCACTTCTACCCAGATGATGGTGCTTGATGCCGTCCTGGGAGTGGGACTCATTGCCTATGTCTTTCTTATCACGCTACGTAACAATCAGATCCTCAGTGAAGCACTACTGATCTCGGCGATCGGGTTGATGCTTTATGCGGCTGCGCGGGGCTTTCTCTTTTCAGCTTTGCTGGAACAGAGCTTTGATCAGGGATTCGAGATCTTACAGACACAGATGCCAGCAATGGTAAATCAGGAATACATGGCACTCAGCATGCGGCTTTGGAAGATGGTTTTGCCCTCAGTATGGGGTGTGAGCCAGATTCTTGCCTTGATGATCGGATACTTTCTTTTCCACAAAAGCATAAAGATACCCTTCAGCTTTGGGGATTTGCGGTTTCCGGCCATCTACAATCTGTTGATTGTGGCGATCCTGCCTTTGTATTTCTTTGATTCCATCCGGCATATCTTTATCAATGCCCTGATATTGCTCTGCACCATTCCTTTGATCCAAGGCTTTGCTATGTCTCACAGAGTTTATCCAGAGTGATAGCAAGTGGCATCATCAGAGGCATCATCATGGCAATAATCCTTGTGTATGCCTTTATCCCGCTCACCCTGATCGGTCTCTCCGATAGCTGGCTGAGCATCCGAACTATTAATCGTGGAGGAAATACCGCATGAAAGTGAATATTACCTTGAAACACATAGAGCAGCTGGGTAGGAAAGGTGACGTGGTAAACGTGAAACGCGGCTACGCGCGCAACTACCTTATCCCAAGAGAATACGCCATTTACGGCACTCCTGCCAATATGAAACGCCTGGGTTCGATCCAGGATGAACTGAAAGCAGCTGAAGAAAAAAAGCTGGCCGAATTAAAAAAACCTTGCCGAAAAAATAGCTTCCATAAAAACTGACATTTGTCCGCAAAGTGGATGATCAGGGATCGATGTTTGGCTCGGTTTCCGAAAACGACATTGTGACTGCCCTCAAGACTGAGGGTGTGGAGCTTCACCGCTCTGTAGTCCAAATGGAACACCATGTCAAGGAACTGGGTGAACACAGCGTGCAGCTTCGCTTGCACAAAGAAGTCTCTGCCAATCTGAACTTTGCAGTGACAGCCGAAGCCGAATAATTTTACGGGAGGTTCCCATGTACGATACGATCTTCAAGATCAAGCAGATTGCCTCGCTGGTGATATTCATCTTTGTGTTATCATTGATGGGTATGATCACCGGACGGCCGATTATGATCCTGGCCTATGCCGGATTCTTTTTGCTGATGGGTGTGGTAGTGTATCTCACTCTGCGCAAGAGGCAAAGACATTTTGAAGTAGTACAAAGCCAAAGCAAAACCTTCAGGATGGTGCTGGCAGCAATCTTGATGCTCCTGGCCATTATCTCTCCTTTGATGATCGCGTTGCGCTCCAGCGTGATCAATCTGCCTGACGAGATGATGATGTCCACTGTGATCCTGCTGATGCTTGGTAGCTCAATCCTGTTTATCGCCTTGGTTCTGGCCACAGTGTATTTTGTCAATCGTAAAAGCAGCACATCGATGCAGCGGATCTTGGGCTATGCCTTGTTTGTGATAGCCGCCCTGATTCCCGGCATCCTCATCTCCAGAGTGGACAACACTCCGATGGGCATCGGTTCTGTTTATTACGTGGCTATGGCAGTATTGATCCTGGCCTACAACGCCATGGGGCTCTACTGTAACCAGGAATAGATTCAAGCTATACGGGAGTTTTTGCTGAGTTTCTCAGCAAGGCTCCCGTGTTCTTAATATATGGCCTTTACTTCTCTAGATAGCAGGCTCCGCCAAGTAGTTTTCAAGCTTGGGGGAGAGAAGCATCAACGCTTCATATCCCTGTATCTGGCCTGGAAAGGCGTGGTGGGCGAGCTTTTGGCCGAGCGTTCCCACCCCATCAGGATTGACCACAATACTCTGTTTGTCGGAGTGGAAAACTCTGCCTGGATGCAGGAGCTCATATTGCTGAAACCAAAGATTATGAAGCAATACAAAGCACTGTTCCATGAAGAACTGCAGGATATGGTGTTTATCATCAAAAGCAAGGGGAAGAAAAAGAAATGAATACACTCGTGGCAGCATCTGTGCTCTCAGCGGATTTTTCCCGCTTGGGAGAGGAAATCACCGCTTTAGCAGCTTCCGATATCATCCATTTGGATTTGATGGACGGACACTATGTGCCCAATCTCAGCTTTGGCTATCCCTTGGTGGAGTGCGTCAGAAAGCTCACGGATAAGCCGCTGGACGCGCATCTGATGGTCACCAATCCTGATGCCTATATTGATGCTCTGGCCAAGATCGGTGTGCAGTGGATCTCCTTTCATCAGGAAACCGTGTATCATCCCCATCGGTTAATCCAGCAGATCAAAGCTCATGGCATCAAGGCCGGGCTTGCTCTCAATCCGGGTACTCCAGTGGAGAGCATCTCCGCGCTCTTGCCCGATCTTGATTTTGTGTTGGTGATGAGCGTGAATCCGGGTTATTCCGCTCAAAGCTTCATTCCTTCTGCCATTGATAAGATCAAGACTTTAAATGCTTTACGCAAGGACGTGAATCCTTCTCTCTTGATCGAAGTGGATGGAGGAATTTCTGCCTCCAATTCTGAGCTACTCATTTCCGCAGGGGCCGACATCCTGGTTTCCGCGTCCTATATCTTTAAATCTGCCAACTACACCCAAGCCATCAACTCTCTGAAGGGGATCTAATGTTCAACAGCCTTTCCGATCGCTTAGATAAAGTCTTCCGTGGCCTCAAGGGCAGCGGCTACCTCACCGAACGAAAACATCAAAGACAGCATGCGCGAGATCCGTCTCGCCCTGCTGGAAGCAGACGTTAACTTCAAGATAGTCAAAAACTTCATTGCTGAAGTGGAGAAAACGCTCTCTGGGCTCGGAAGTGATGAAGTCACTCACTCCCGGTCAGCAAATCGTCAAGATCGTGCACGAACAGCTCATCAGCCTGATGGACAATGAAGGCTTCGAACTGAAAGTCTATAACAACAAGCTGGTGAAGATCATGATGGTAGGTCTGCAAGGTTCAGGCAAAACTACGGCTTGTGCCAAACTCGCCGCGATGTATCGCAAAAAGGGTATTAAACCGATGATGGTGGCCTGCGACGTGTACCGTCCGGCAGCTATCGAACAGCTCAAAGTCCTGGGTCGTCAGATCGACATCCCGGTGGTAGCTGAAGATACCAAAAACGTGATCGAGATTGCCGATAGCGCGCTGAAGCAAGCTCACGCGGATTTTACCAATCTGCTCATTTTCGATACCGCTGGTCGTCTTCATATCGATGTTCAAATGATGGACGAAGTAGCGCGTCTGAAAGCCCATGTGAAGCCGGATTACATCTTCTTTGTCGCGGATTCCATGACTGGTCAGGACGCGGTGACCGTAGCCAAAGATTTTCATGACAAACTGGCCTTTGACGCGGTGATATTGACCAAGCTGGATGGTGACGCACGCGGTGGCGCGGCGCTTTCCATCAAAGCTGTCACCGGTAGACCGGTGGCCTTCGTTGGCATCGGGGAGAAGATCCCGGATATCGAAGTCTTCTATCCGGATCGCATGGCATCCCGCATTCTGGGCATGGGCGATGTGTTGACTTTGATCGAAAAAGCACAGGCCAGCATCGAAGAAGAGGAAGAGGAAAAGCTGGCACGCAAGATGCTGAAAAACCAGTTTACCCTCAACGACTTCCTCAAACAACTGCAGAGCATCAAGAAAATGGGCTCTCTGGAATCGATAATCCGCATGATTCCCGGATTGGGCAGTAAACTCCCCGCCGATATGAAGATTGACGATAATGCTTTGAAACACGTGGAGGCCATCATCCAATCTATGACTCACCAGGAACGCGAGAAACCGGAATTGCTCAATGGCAGCCGCAGATTGCGCATCTCCAAAGGCTGCGGACGCCCGGTGATGGAAGTAAATCGGCTCATGCGGCAATTTGAGGACATGAAAAAGATGATGAAAAAGATGAGCACGCCCAAGGGCATGAAGGCCATGGAAGCCATGATGAAGGATCATCAATAAAGCTTAGAGCGCCTTTCGAAGCGCCTTTTTTGATTCAACCGTTCATGTATTCTGTGCTTCTTGTTGCTGATATTCTAAGGTATGACAATTCCTATAGGTGTTGATCAACCTCCAGGTATCTCGAGACCCTCTTGGATACCACCCGAGAGGGTTCCGGGAGAGTTCCTTGTGGCAGCGGGGCCTGAGATGGATATGAAAATAAGCAAATTCGCTAAATAAGCAGGGGGAACCCCCAAAGAGAGTGAGCCACGTCAGGGTTCCATGCTGCTTAAAGTGCGAAAAAGCAGATTTTCAGGATTGTGTGAGTCACCTTTGGAGTTAATGCCGCTTGATCGGTTCAGACAAGCCGATGAATCCTGGAA
>JAJOKA010000190.1 GCA_021206555.1 Candidatus Cloacimonadota bacterium
CACCACCAGAGCTGCCCAGGCCCAAAGCCAGGCCAAAGCCACGTTCTCAAAGAACCAGATCACTCCCAAAAAGATGGGAACAGATATCACCAATCCGAGCAAGAGATTCTTGAAAATATCCAAAACAAAGGTCTTGGGTGTGGTTTTGTTAAAGCCGAATTTCTCCTCGATCACAAAGGTGGAATAGATCGAAAAAGGCAGGCTCTGCAAGGTGGACAGCAGCATCAGGATAAGAGTGAAGATAATAGTCTGGATGTAAATGCCGGTGGAAACGCTCTTTGCGATGCTCACGACCCAGGCAAAACCACCCAGAAGAATGAAAGCCAGAATGATCAGGGTGTTGATCGCGGACTTCACTTCGCCAAAAATGGTTGTTTCTCGCAGATATGCTTGGGATTTGGCATATTTATCCGCGTCATAGACATCGGCCAGTTCATTGGGCACCCTGGCCGAGAAATTCTTCAGGTTCAACATCTCGACGATGAGGCTGAAGAGCCATTCCGCGATGATCAGGATAACAATGAAAAGCAAATAGGGATTCATAACATCTCCTTTAGCTTGGCGTTATTTGCAGTGTTTACCATCTGATTTGCAGAAGAATCACGAGGGTCAAACTTGTCAATCAGATTCTTGTTTCTAATGTGGTCTGAACCCTGAAACATGAGAAATTGTCGTAGCATCGGAATATTAAAGGCAATTGACATAGGCATTGCTTCTGATTTGAGCATCTGCGGGTTTTTCGTAGCATCGGAATGCTACCTTACGTTAATGATCTGCTACGAGGGGTTTCGCTTCGCTCCACACTCTCGCTATGATCTGTCACCCTTCGGGCTCTGATCTCAACCCGGATAGCAGCGCTGACATCCACCCCTGCTTTAGCCCATACTCCCCTCATGATATGAAGAACACATGAGGCAAAGCCGGAATAAACAGGAGCTTTTCCAAAGAGAAAAACAAAGCCATGGAGGAGTCGTCCATGGCTATGTTTTATGTGTTGCTGAGGAGGGATTATTTTCTGTGTTTGAACTTTCTTTCGCCGTCGCAATCATCACCGCAATCGTCGCAATCCTGCATGCGCTGCCCCATACCGGGAGCTCTGCGTTGGCCACGCGCGCTTTTCATCTGAGGCTGACCGCCATGATGCATGCCACCCATCATCATGGGCAGGTGTTTTTTTCATGATTTCTTTTTGCTCTTTGGTGAGTTCTCTCATGTGAGCGGCCATCATATCCACGCGGGCGTTTTTTGAGTTGCAGCTCCTTGGCGCTGATCTGCTGATTGAGTTCTTTCACGCGTTTGATGTTTTCGGCTTTCATGGCTTCAGCGATGTCCAGACGCAGGTTTTTGATCTCTGCAGTCAGGGTGTTTTCCTGTTTTTGAAAAGCAGCACGTGCTTCGTGGAATTTCATCTTTTGGGCATCGGTAAGCTTGAGCTCTTCCATGCATGCGGCCATGGGGTGCATCCCGCCTTGCTGCATCTGCATCTTACCATGGTCATGTTTCATGGCGCGGTCGGCTTTCTGAGCCATCAGCATGGTGACGGCCATAATCAGGGTGAGGCTAATCAGTACTATTTTTTTTCATGGGGTTTTTCTCCTGTTGTGTCGTGTATGTTCTTTGCGGTTTTGCATAAATTCGATGCGCTTTCCGAAGTATTCATCGGCTTCTTCCGCGTCATTTGTCTGCGGATGTGAAGCAGATGTTCTCCCAAATGACGTTCTAATTGGTTTTTGCGCTTCGAGGCTGGAATTGATGATGGCCAGAACGCGGGCTTCATCTACCTCTGCTTTTCTGAGCTCGTGCATCAAGTCCAGTTTACTTTGTTCAAATAGTTCTCTGATGCGTCGGATTTCGGGGTTTCGGTCTCGCCGAACGATATGTTCCGGTAAAGGCGGACGCTTCATGTGAAACTCTTTTGGGGGAGCGAGGGGAGGACGGGTGATCCTCAGCCAAAACAGACTGCCCAATACGGCCAGGTTGAAGGCAAAGGATATGCCAAGGAGGATGAGGAGGCTGCGCTTAGTCATCGTAGGATACCACCATCAGGCTGTTCTCGCCAAATAGAGGTTGATCGATTACTTCTTCCGCAGCATAGTCATTCAGCATGTCGGTGCTTTCATATCCCTTGAGGCCTACAAGGGTTCCGGCACCGATGCTGAGAACTATTGAAAGCGATGCGGCAGCCAGAGACAAACGAAATCTGCGCAGCTCCGCGTTGCGGTTTCTTTTGGGTAAATTGCTCATGACCAGGTGATGCAATTGGGGGGGGCACTCAGGTACAGGAAGCTGTTGCAGACCGGTCTGCATACGCGCATAATCCTGATGAAGTGCTTTGCAGGAAATACAGCTTTCAAGATGCTGACGCAGCTTGGTTTCTTGCTTTGGCTTCAGCTCATGATCGAGCTTAAGGCTGATGTAGTGTTCTGCTGTCTTGCATCTCATCTGTCTTCTCCTTTAATTTCTAAAGCGTTTTCGCTTCTGATCATATTACCCCTCCCGGGCCGGTTCCCTGCATGATTTTTTTTACGGAGGATGCGCTTGGCGCGAACCAATAGGGATTCAACTGCTTTCACGCTGATCCCCAGGGTTTCGGATATCTCTTTGTAGGACATTTTATCATAGTATTGCAGCTGAATTACCGCTGCCAGACGAGGCGGAAGATTCGCCACAGCTCGATTGAGATCACTATAGTCCGGTTCTTCCGGAGCAGAGGGCTGTGGGATGTTTTTGAACTTATCCGTATCCAGAGTGATGTAGCGGCTTCTTTGCTTGAGAAAGGTCATGGCTTTGTTATGGGCAATGCGGTAAACGTAAGACAGCGCGGTAGGCTCTTCAATGCGTTCAAAGTGCTCATAAACGGAGATAAAGACTGCCTGCACGAGGTCCATGGCGTCGTGTTCATTGGCCGTTAGACCAATCAAATATCTGTAAATCCGCTTTTCATGGCGGCTCAGGAACTCCTCAAAGTTTTCTTTCTTCATCTATGATTACCGCTATATATACTAAAGCAGAGCCACAACTCTGCAAGCATTATTCACGTGCCCCCTTTTTAGCCTGAGCGCCTCTTGTCGGCCTCTCAAGGGAATTCTTGAGCCCGGCTCAGGAACTCTTCAGGAGATGCTCCGGAGGCGCAGAGGGGATAAGCATGTTAGCCAATGGGTGTCCCTTTGCTATCAGAATTGCATATAGCCCACAAGAAGATGTGATCCCGGTGAGCACTCACCTTTTGTTGACCGAGCTCCAAAAAGATGCTTGACTGCAATAGCTACCTTGCGAAAGCTGCTGCAATGAGAAAAAACAATGGCAGTGTCCGCTTTTTAGCGCGTAAATATCTGGCCTCCAAGAGCCGGTTTGGAATCGCTCCGGGCATCTTTTTACCCTATTAGGAATCAGCCTGGGGGTCATGGCGCTCATCGTGGTCAGCTCCGTGATGAATGGCTTTCGCGAGGATATCAGTGGGCGCATCATCGGAACGCTCTCGGAAATGCGCTTAAGCTCCAATAATGGCTCGGCCTTCACGGACTATGAACCGATGCTTCAGCGCATCGAAGACAAAGGCTATGCAGCAGCCCCGGTTGTGCGTGGAGAACTCTTGCTCAAACACGGCTCCAGCGCGATTCCGGCTGTGTGTTTTGGCATTGATATCGAGCGACAGACCAAGGTGAGTCCCGTGCTCAGAACCGCCATCGGTGAGGAAGGAATTATTGCCGGAAGCATTGACGCGCATAGCTTTAAGGAAGGTGGAATCGCGCTCGGAGCAGGCTTGGCGCAAGAACTGGGCGTTTATCTGGATGATGATATCTATCTGATCTCGCCGCATTTTAACATCCCCACGGCCTTCGGGCTCCTACCACGAGTGCAAAAAGTGCAAGTGATGGCCATCTTTGCCGCAGGCATGCCGGAATATGACCAAAGCTTCAGTTATATCCCGCTCAGCATCGCCCAAAGCTTCAGCAGTTATGACGATGAGATCGACTACATCGAGATCCGCAGTGGTGAGCCCAAACGCAGCAAACAGCATGTGAAGGCATTGTCACCGCTCTTTCCCGGGTTTAGAATCGAGGATTGGAGCAGCTTTGATGCCAGTTTGTATGCGGCGATCCGCTTTGAGAAGTTTCTGATGTTTGTGATCCTGCTCTTCATGTTTATCATCGCCAGCTTCAATCTCACCGGATCTCTGCTCAAAATGATCAGTCAAAAGAAGCGTGAACTGGGCTTGCTGAAAGCTTTGGGATATGAGGATAAGGATCTGCGCAAACTCTTTTTGTATCAGGGACTGATACTGTGCACGATCGGAATTGTGCTCGGGCTGATCCTCTCCGGAATCCTGCTCGTGATCCAGGATCGCACCGGATTGGTCAAGCTGGCAGGAATGATCGAGCTTCCGGTCAAGATGGAACTGGCAGATTTCCTGCTGGTGATTATCGTATCCTATATCCTTACCATACTCAGCGTTCAACTGCCCTTGCAACGCCTGAAAGATATCAACGCGGTGGAATTGATCCGCAGAAACATATAAACGAGGTAGAATAATGAACAGACAAGAAGCATTTCGCATTGCCATCGAAGCGGAAATCCGCTCCCAAAACCTCTACAAAGCCCTGGCCAAGAGCTTTTAAAACACCCGAATCCGCACAGATCTTTGAGCAACTGGTGATCTATGAAGAGAACCACGAAGCCAAAATGCGGGAACTCTTTGCCCTTGAGTTTCCCGGCGTGACTCTGAACTGATGGATGATCTGAGCATGGAACTGCAAGGGGTGAAGCTGGAAGACCCCAAAGCGGTGCTGGAGTTTGCCATCTCCCGCGAAGAGCTGGCGCAGAACATCTATATGAAACTGGCAGAGCAGACTCCCGATGGCGACACCAAAGCGCTCTTGAGAAGCTTTGCCGCTGAAGAAGCTAACCATAAGGAATTGCTCTTTGCCGAGCTGGAGCGCATTCAGGGCATCCTGAGCTGGTATGACCCCAGCGAATTGAACGGCCTGATGGAAGACTAAAGATTGAGAAGAGACCAAAGCGATATCTTTGAAAGCCAAGTGCTTGCCGGGCGCAAGATTCCGCTGGCGGAAAAGCTGCGTCCATCCGCCATTGACGAGCTGAGGGGACAGCGCAAACTGATCTCCGATGACTCCCTTTTGGCACAGATGATCCGCAGTGAAAAGTATCACAGCTTCATCCTCTGGGGACCTCCGGGAACCGGCAAAACCACCATTGCCAGGATCATTGAGCGCAGCGCGCCCATCGCTTTGTCACCTTTAGCGCGTGCTTTCCGGCATCAACGATGTCAAAGGCGTGATGAAAGACGCGGATTACGCGCATCGACACAAGGGTGAGCGCACGATCCTCTTTATCGATGAGATTCACCGTTTCAACAAATCCCAGCAAGACGCCTTTTTGCCCTATGTGGAGAGCGGTGCGATCATCCTGATCGGTGCCACAACTGAGAACCCTTCCTTTGAGGTAATCCCAGCTTTGCTATCACGCTGCCATGTCTTTGTCCTGGAGGCGCTTGGCGCGGATGATATCGCGGAGATTCTGGGCAAGGGCTTCACCGAACTGGAGCTGGAAGCGGACGCTGATGTGATAGCTTGGATGGCAGCCAATAGTGGTGGTGATGCCAGGCGCGCGCTGAATGAACTGGAACTGATCACGGACTATCTCAAGGACAATCCCCATCCCGAGGTCAAGGTTCTGGCAGAGGTGCTGGCCAAAAAGACCATGTTTTACGATAAAAACCGGGAAGAGCATTACAATCTGATCTCGGCCTTGCATAAGTCCTTGCGGGGCAGCGATCCCCAGGCCGCGCTGTATTGGCTGGCACGCATGCTGGAAGCCGGTGAGGATGCCCGTTATCTGGTGCGTCGCTTGATCCGCTTTGCCTCCGAGGATATCGGCCTGGCCGATCCCAATGCTTTGGTGCAGGCCATTGCTGCCAAAGACGCACTACTCTTTATCGGCATGCCGGAAGCAAGCGCGGCTTTGTCCCAATTGGTGATCTACCTGGCCACCGCGCCAAAAAGCAACAGTGCTGATGCAGCTTACTATGCTGCTGCCAAAGATGCCCGCAATACCAGCCACTTTGGAGTTCCACTGCACATCCGCAATGCTCCGACCAAGCTGATGAAAGACCTGGATTACGGCAAAGACTACAAGTACGATCACGACTACAAAAACCACTACCAATACCAGAAATACTTCCCGGATCAAATGTCAGAAAAGGATTACTATAGCCCCGGCCCCTTCGGCTTTGAACGCGACATCGCCAAGCGCATTGAGTGGTGGAAGAAGCTGAGAGATGAGGTGTGAGGTCTGAGGTCTGAGGGATGAGGTGTGAGTGCTGCAACCTGCAACCTGCCACCTGCAACCTGTCACCTGAAGCCTGTCACTCCCACTCGATCAGGAAATCCTCCGTGGGCCGATAGTCATAGTATTCCCAGATTACAGAGCCGGCCTCGCTAAGGCTAAGATCATCCTTCGCAAAGGGATAGCGGGTGATGGTGCTACCCTCAGGCAGGATCACTTCATAGCTGGCATAGGCCAGGGGAATAGGCCAATCCAGAGCGGTGAGCAGGACATACATGGCGCGTTTGGCCTTCAGCTTTTGTTTATAGGATATCTTCACCAGTTTCATGCTGCGGGCTGGCAGATCCAGACCAAACCACAAGCCGGGATCCATGTTCTTCGTCATCAAGGCTTCACCGCTATCTTCCCAGGTTACACTTGCATCTTCATAGATCATCTGGCTCTCATCAAAGGGAATCGGGAAAAAGATGCTTTGCCGTACCTCTTCATTACTGAGATTGGAAAAGCCGAAAACGCCTCAAAGACCAGCAGGCTGTCACTGAGGGTAAAGACCAATTGCTCGGTATCGAAGTTTGGCCGTGCCTTGGCATTAAGGCCTGAAACACAGAGCAGAACGAGCAGGATCAGAAGCGCTTTACAGCTCATTTGAGAATGATGAAGCGCTGAGTATCCAGAGTTTGATCACCTTGCTGCAAACGCAGGAAATAGATGCCGGCCGGTAGATTCTCTGTATGCAATGGCATGTTCCCAGCAAAGGGATAATGCTCCAGTTGCTTCCTTGATATCAAACAGATAGAGCGTGGCCGAGTGGCCCAAAGCTTCCGAACAATCCACCTGCATAGTTTTCCCGGCCCGGATCACGGAAGGTTTCAAGCTTAGCTTCACTTCAGCCATAGGAGCGGTGGGATCGTCATTTCCGGTGTAGTTGATAATGGCATTGTAGGTGTAGTTTTCTCCCGGCTCAGCCCAAAAACTCTGGCTATATAGTTCCTCTGCACCTTCTGGGGCATAAATGATCAAATTTGTGCGGCGGCAACGAACACCAGTATTGATAATCCCATTTTCGTCTGAAATAGCGTGAGGCCAGTTAAAGCCATCCAGATGCATTCTGAATCCCACGAGGGGTTCATTTTGCTGATTTCGGAGCGAGAGATAAAGCGGGCTATAGGTCTGGCATTCGTAATCTTGCACTTCCGCAGCGCTGGTGCTCTTAGCCCAAAGATAGTGAACAATGGTGTCTCCCCATTCAGTATACTCGAATAGCATGTACTGATAATAGGTCTGGCTGCCCACCAATGGCGAAACTTGACATAAGGGGCCAAAACCCCAGCGTATCTCCTCTAATATGTAGGGCCTGCTCATCTTAAAGTAACCGGATTCCGGATTGAAGGTAAGCTGCGGAGCTATCTCGGTGAGATTGTATTCAATGGGGTAATTCTGAGGATTAGTCTCTGTGAGAGTAAGAGGAACACTATTTGTCCCATCACTGAGCATGACTTCCATCTCGAAATAAGCCAGATACGCAGCATGGCGGCCAAACTGGACAATTAACTCACCGTCTTCATTGAACCATATCTGCTGGATATATGCATGAGTGATGGGATTGGCCCCAAGGCCAAGTGTAATAAGTAAAATCAGAAAAAGCAATACCTTAGGCATGGTAAACTCCTTTGACAGCACCTTATGTGCAATCATGTTTATGAATAGCAAGTTTTGTTCCTCTTTCATGGGAAAATGGGGTTTGACCTTCGCTTTTCGGGCGGCATTGACTTCATACAGCGGTATCGCTATGCCACTTAAGCATATCCGCTGCTTGAAGTCTAAACTGCCTGTAACATGATAGCCTGTATGAACTCGATCCTGGCTTGGCAATCGAGGGCTTTGAGGAATCTTGGGAGCAGTTTAGACTCCAAGTGAGGGTTTATTGCAACAAGAGCGTCTTGGTGCTAACGCTGTTTACACCATCGGTCAAACGGATGAAATAGATGCCCGGGCTGAGTTTGTTCCCTTCAGAATCGCGCCCTTCCCAGTTGAACCTGTTTTCCGAACCTGTCAGATTGGCAGAATACACTTTAGCCCCACGGATATTGTAAACTTCCGCGTTTACAGTACTACCTTGTTTACGATCCACGATTATCTGAACGCTTTCCCGGAAGGGATTGGGATAGACGTTATCGATGCGGAGTTCGGGACTGCTGTTTTGCACCCAGTCTTCATTGCTCACAGGGCCCCAGATGCGTTCCACGTATTCCGGATGATCCACAAAGGGATTGCGATTGGTCTGAAAGCCGAAAATCTCATGATTGCGAGCGACTTCCGCGGCATCCGGAGGATCGGCTTGATGCCATTGACGAAACACCGGAATCATGTTTACCCCGCCTTGGGTAAGGCCATCATTGTAGCGGACATAGAAGTATAGTAAAGCCCTGGCGATATTGCCTTTGGTGGCATCCGCAGGCTCAAACACCATGTTTTGCCAGTTGTCAAACCCCCGATAGCTTTGCCAGGGAGTGTGGGAATAATAAACGGTCGAAGCGGCAGTGCTTGCCACATTGTTAAAAGGCAGGTTACCCCTCGAAGAATTCACCTGCATCGTGGTAATGAAGAGGTGATGCAAATCTGCCTTTTTCCGTGAGCTTTCGTCGCTGCTAAACCAACTTTGGGCATAGCTGTGTTCGGTATTAGGATTGGATGAACCATTGTAGGAAGAGCTAATGTTATAAGTTTCCCCAGTATAGACGCATTTTACTGTGCCATTGACGTTGTCCAGCTCTTGAAAGAGGAAGTCCTTTGCCCCGTCGTAGCTGCTGTAAGTATTGGTAGAAATCAGGTTTCGCAGGGCATTCAGCAATGCTTGTTGATTCAGATCGCCAATGCCGTCGTAGTAATCGGCTCCCAAAGTCCAGGCTATAGTCAGGACGAAGAGAGCAAGCAGTATCTTTTTCATGATAAATCCTTGTTTAAGTGTAAATTGCTTGTGTTTCAGTTGGATAAAACAGCTCGTTTTCGATGGTTTCGATGAGGATGTGTAAGATAGTGGTGTGTATTTCCTGGACGCGATCGCTGGTTTCGGCTCGCACGATGATCTCATAATCGCATACTCCGGCCAGCTTTCCGCCATCATTGCCCAGTAAAGCCACTGTGATGCAGCCCCGTGACTGCGCAGAGTTCAGAGCCTTGATGATATTGGGGGAGTTCCCGCTGGTGGAAAGGCCGATCACGATGTCGCCGGGCATGGAGTAGGCCTGAACGCCACGGGCAAAGATCTACGTCAAAACCGTAATCATTGCCCACGCAGGTGATATGTGAAGGATCACTGATCGAGCAATGGCCGAAGGGCCTGCCTGTCTCTTCTGAACTTACCGGTAAGCTCTTCGGCAAAATGCATGGCATCACACATGCTGCCGCCATTACCAAAGATGATCACTTTACCCTGTTGCGG
>JAJOKA010000022.1 GCA_021206555.1 Candidatus Cloacimonadota bacterium
GCCGCGTTTGAAAGTTGGTGCCCAGCTTCTTTTGGATGGCTTCGACCACATCCACTCCATAACCACTCAGTTTGCCGTCCTGCTCAAAAGTGAGAGGCGGATAGGCTTCGGTCACCAGGCTCAGCTCCGGCATTTTTTTGCCGCAAGCGCTAAGCAGTAGCAGTGCGAGCGCGATCAGTAATCCGGTTCGTTTCATACTTTTTCTCCCTTCATTAGCCAAAATTGGCGATCAGACATGGCGTCATCTGCTCCCGGCTAATGTTCAGTCTTGGATTGCCTGTTTCCCTTTTCCCACCAAGATGTTAACGAAATCACGTAAATACCATGATCAGAATCCGGTCAAGCTTTTTCGAGAGTGAAGGCGTAACGCCTCCCCCCGCTAATGGATATACCGTGATGATACGGTCATGATACGCTGATTAAAACCATGGGATCATGACCGTATCATGAGCGTATCTGGTATGGGGGGGGGGGGTAATTGAGAATTGAGAATTGAGAATTGAGAATTAGGCTGCGCGTGCCGATATATGTCAATGTGCCTGTAAGCTCTTGCATGCCATCATACTATGGGCGGCATGGATTTCAGCGTGAATGGGGGAAGTGAACAGATAACCGAGAGGGCGATCCCGCTGCTTGAACTCCTGCGCTTCGCTACGAAGTCCAAAGGTAGAAGGCGATCACGCTGCTTGAACTCCTTCGCTACGCTACGAAGTCCAAGGGTGATGGGGGCTGTACCGCCTGGTTTCGTAGCTTCGGAAAGCTACGTTACGAGAGGGCGCTACGGCGAGCGCCCCTACCAGCTGCTCCCTAAAACCCTAAAACCCCTAAAAACCCTGTAACAGGTGGCAGTCCCCCAGTCCCCAGTCCCTAGTCCCCAGTCCCCTGTCTCTGTGAGCATTGAGATTTTGCTTGACGTATCAGCGGCAGATATCAGCATTGCAAAAAATATGAGCAAGGAGAGGAAACATGCATAGAATCATGCTACTCATAGTTTTGGCCACACTGTCCCTTTGTTGGGCAACGGAAGAATCACAGAAGATGGAATATAAGCATCGCGAAGACAAACTGGGCGATCTGATCATGGTGGGCATCGAGATGGTGGATAACATGGAGCAGGAAGCTTATATGAAGCTGTGGGAGAAGTTTTTTGAAATCGATGAGAAGATTCCCAATGCTATGGATGACGCATACTATGGCATCAGTTTTGCCACTCAAAATGCTGAGGGCAAGGAAGCCTGGGGCTATATGGTGGCTGCTGCGGTGAAAGACCTTGAGGAAATCCCGCAGGAAATGGCTGTTCGAAAGATCCCCGCCCGTAAGTATGTGGTATTTGAACACCGTGGATCCGTGGAGAATATCGCAAAGCTCTATGAGTTTATCTACGGTAAATATGCCCAGAGTGGAGAGCACAAATTGCTCTTTGCGGAGTCCCTGGAACGCTATGATCACCGCTATAAAGCCGGATCAGACGATTCGATCATGGAGATCTGGGTGCCCGTGGAGTGAGCAAGCACTATCTTGGCTTTGACATCGGTGGCACGGCCATCAAATACGCGATAGGCAGTCCCGGAGCAGAGCCACTCCTGGTCAGTTCCATCCCCACGCCCAAAGCTGATTTGAAGGGATTTATCCGCAGCTTTCATCAGCTGATAGATTCTCTGATGCGTGAGTATCAGCATTTGGAGATTAGCGGCATCGGGATTGCCACTCCGGGCACGATTGATCTGGAAAGTGGTCTGCTCAAAGGCGTGAATCCCAATCTGCGATGGTGGGTGAATATCTCTCCGCTGGAAGTGGGTGCCACTCCGCTATCGGGAGCTGGCGGTCTGCGATATGACGCCAATCTGATGGCCCTGGCGAAGCTAATGGAGTCAAAGGCTCGGTCTTGGGGGTCACTGTTGGAACGGGTATCGGCAGCGGATTTGTAATCGATGGCAAGATCTATCACGGGAGCCGCGGTTTTGCGATGGAACTGGGGCACATCGTGGTGCAAAGGGATGGCCTGACCTGCAATTGCGGCCTGGAAGGATGCCTGGAAGCCTATAGCTCGGTGAGCGCTATTCAAAAAGCAACCGCCAGGATAAATCCGAAATATAGCACCTGTGAGCTGAGAGAACTCCTGATTGAAGCAAAAAGTAATCAACAGTTACGGATCATCATCGAACGTAGCCGCGAGTATCTGGCAATGGGACTGGCCACTGCCTGCATGATCCTGGATCCGGATATCATCATCGTGGGTGGAGGAGGTATGGATGCCGGGCTGTACAGCATTGCCGAGATTGAGAAGAGCGTAAGAGCCAAAACCTCAAAGGTCAATCATCACACCCAAATTCGTAAAGCGACAATGGGCAACCAGGCCGGAGTGATGGGAGCGATGCTGCTGGCTGCGCAATCTTGATTGCACGCGGATTACGCGGATTGGATGGAAGGCTGATCTATGTTTTCCCGCAGATTCTCGCAGATAAAAGCGCAGAATGACGCAGAGCTGATAATCGCACGCGGATTACGCGGATTTATGAGATTAAGCTTTCAAGTGTCGCGATCGCGAAGCTCAATTCTCAAATGTCAATTCTCAGTTACTCTTGTTCTCTTTCCCTCTGTGTGGCAAAATCTTTTCTCTTTCAAGTCCTCTTTTCTCTTTCCTCTTTGTTAGATCAAAATCCGCATAAATCCGCTCAATCAGCCCGAGCTGTGTGCCAACTTTGAGCCTTTTTCCTATGCATTCGTGTTTATTTGTGATCTTTTATTCGTGTTCATTTGTGGGAAGCTAAATCGCCAGGATCACCGCTATCATCCAAAGCAGAGCGGTCAGATCATAAAGTCGGAACTTCAGCTCATGCAAGCTGCTGCGTTTGCCCATGCTCCGGAAACCCCGCAGTTCCAAGGCGATAGCCTGTTTCCTGCTCAGCAGGATGATCTCCGCAATCGTGGCAATGGAGAGGATTTTGTATATCTCCAGTTTCTGTTTTTAGTGGTAATCTGCGGATGGCGATACCCCGCGATTGCAGCTCACGCGTTTGTGCTTTGAAGTTCGCACTGAGTTGCGGGATCAGATGCGCCATATAGGAGATCATGAAGCTAAGCTCCTCAGGCAGGTGGATCTTGGCAAAGGCCGCTTTGTACAGGGGGAAATCCAGCTTGCTCAGGCTTTGCGCCACCATGTAGATGACGCTGAGACGCAGTCCCAATAGCCTTGCCATCTGCCATCCGGCTTCACGAATGGTGATGATGCCCAGATTGAGCACGACCTCGCCATCTCTTTGGAAGAGCAATTGGATCAGCATGATGCTGATCAGAATCCAGATGATCCTCTTCAGGCTCAAGATACGCTGCATCAAGGCCTTAGTGCCCTCACGCCAATCCATCAACCAAGCCAGGATAAAGAGTATTGCCAAGCTCAGCGGCTCTCTGATGATTACAGCTAGACTGCTGTAGAGTATGGAGATCAGGATGTAGGACAGAGGATTCAGAATGCGCTTCATCTCAGTCTGCCCTGCTCCAAGATCAGCGTTCTGTTAAAATACCACTATCTCCAAAATCTTCATGACTCACGGCCAGCACGCCACGACGTTTACTCAATTCCTTGCAAAATATCGCTTTACGCTGCTCATCCAGGCTGGGCAGAGCCTCATCCAGAATGAGATAGTGATCTGTGTGTAAAAGAGCCAGGGAGAGGACATAGGCCTGCTTAGTGCCGGTGGAGAGCTCGCGCAAGGGCAAGTGAAACAGCTGTGGATCAAAGCCTTGCAACATGGGTAAGCTTGGGAGTTCAGCAATACTCAGGGCTAAACCGGCGATCTGCCAAAGCCGGAGATCCTGCTCAATGCTCAGTCCCAGAATCCGCGAATCAGCCTGCTGTGGCACGTAAAAGAAGGCTTTGCCGGTTTCCTTTTTGATCTCTCCGGTAAGGCACTTTAAATCACCCACCATAAGCCTGAGTAGAGTGCTTTTGCCACAGCCGTTCTCGCCACCGATCAGGGTGTTCTCCGCGCTGTGAAAATCGTGACTAAAGCCTTCAAAGATGGCCGACTGCCCAAAGTAGGCAAATCTGATATTATTGAGGCGAAACATCAGCTACCCAAAGCGATCCGCTGATCGCAAACGCTCAAGACTTCAGGGTGGTGACTGGCCAGGATCACAATGCGGCCACGTTTACAAAGTGAGTCCAGCCAGTTCAAAAGCAGCTTCAGCGAGGTTTTGGAGAGTCCGCGTTCCGGTTCGTCCAAGAGCACAATGGGGCAGTCCATGGCCTCGACTACGGATAGGAGCAATAGACGCTGTTCTCCGCCACTGAGCAGGTGAGGCGCTTTGTGCATGGGGTAATCCAATCCGAAGTATACCAGCGCGGTGGCGATCCGTTGTCGGATCGATGTCGAGGGTACAGCCATGTTTTCCAGGGCAAAGGCCAGCTCACTCTCAATTGTGGGAAACATCAGTTGCGCATCTGCATCGGCAAGAACCACAGCCATATAGCGATAGATTTCGCACAAAGGAAGCTCGTGCAAAGCTGCATCCTGAAAGAGGATCTCGCCTCTGCGCTCTGCCTTGATATAGTGGGGAATGATCCCACATAAGGCATGGATCAGGCTGCTTTTACCGGAGGCATTGGCTCCAGAGATGCCCAGGCATTGGCCCGGTTCCAGCTCGAAGCTGAGCCCAGAGATAAGAGCTTGATCGGCTTCCGGATATGATAGCTCCAAGCCTTGAACAAAGAGCTTAGGGCAAAAGTTCGAGGTATTCCGCACTTTCCAGTAGCATGGGTTCGCTCAAGGCATCTGCTAAAAGCATACTCTTCCCCGCAAAATCCCCCTGGATCAATGCTATCCGCACTTCCGGGCTCAGCTCCCAGGCCAAAGTCTTGGCGATGGGGATGAGCTTCGAGACATGTCGCATGTCGATGATGGCAGCGCTATCACATTGCAGGTAAACGATATCCTTCATCCACATGCCACCGGGGATTTGTGGGCTCTTAAGGTTGTGTTTACCGTCTTCGGTGAGCTCCAATACAGCTCCGGACAGCTGTGAGGGATAGCTGAGATTCTGGATCAATCCATCCGCGCTATAGAGCACGATGTCTTTGATGGGTTTCTCGCTCAGTTTGCCTAAAAAGAGATCCAGGCTATAGCCCTGCAAGCGTTTAAAGGGTTTGGGATCTTTTGTCAGTACCTGATCTTTGAAAAAGCGCTCGAAGCTGATCAGTTTGATGGGGATCGGGATGTCTTTCTCGTTTTCCAGCACCACGCGCTGCACGTCACGCACCCAGTGCATCTCTCTGAGATAGGGGAAGATGATGCGGAACTGCTGATTGGGAAAGGTCTTACCGCTTTCGGCATAGCTGAGCCAGCAGGTGAGGGAATCCCATTCCACCTTGCTGAAGCTTGCTTCATAGCGGTCTTTGGACAGGAACTTGATACGGGAAAAATCGCCCAGGCGCTGTTCCGCCAACCACTTATCAAAGCGAATACCGGTCCATATCTGGGTATTGACCACCCCATCCTTTTCGCGTGAAGTGCTGAACTCCGAGGGACGAATCTTGAAGAAAGTTTCATAGCTATACTCATGACTAATGCCTTGGGTATCCACTACCACGAGGGCCGGAAGCCCTGTCACCAGAATCAGGAGGAAGAGGAAAAGACTGTGTTTCATTATACTATCCTTAATGCTTTAATGCTGCTGTAGATGCCGTAACTCAGGATGCCGCCCACGATGCCCGAGACAATGGCCATACCGGAAATGGCAGCCAAAAAGAGGGGGGGATGATTGAAGATGATGATGCCCGTGAGCAAGGCTCCCAGAGCATTGGCCACCGCGCAGAGGCTCATCTGGGCATAGACGCCTTTGCGGGATCCGATGATCATATAGAGGATATCTGCCGCAATCCCCGGCAAGGTATATGTGATCAGTGACATTGCGCCCTGATTGCCGCTCATGCCCATGATCAGAACACCAATCGCTTGTAACATCCCGAACAAGGTGCCCGTATAAGCTTTGTCCACGATCACCAGGGCCAGCACCATCCACATCAGATAAAAGCCACCGGCAAAGGAACCACCGGGAATACCCAGCGGAGAAGAGATCATCTTGAAAAAGGGGCTCACGATTGGTTTGATGGCGATCCCCACAGCTGCGAAAGCAGCAATCAGGATCAGATCCATTACGCTGAAACGCTTGAGCATAGCTTAACAAATCCTCGTTTCTTCATTATTCTCTATATCATAGAGGATCATGGTGACCCCGGCTTCACTGAGCAATTGCTCGCCCAAGGCATCGGGATAGCCATTAGCGATATATACCGTGCGAATTTCGGCATTGATGATCAGACGCGCGCAGATGCTGCAAGGCTGATGCGTGCAATAAAGTGTGGTTCCGCGCGTGCTGCTGCCATTGATGGCGGCCTGGATAATGGCGTTTTGCTCAGCATGCACACCCCGGCAAAGCTCGTGTTTCTCTCCGGATGGAACATTCATTTGCGCTCGGAGGCATCCGGTTTCCGCGCAGTGTCGGGTATGCTTGGGGCTGCCATTATAACCGGTGGAGATCACCTGATTATCTCGCACCAATACTGCTCCCACAGCTCTGCGTAAACAGGTGCTGCGTTTGGAAGCCAGGATTGCCATTTGCATGAAGTATGCTTGCCAACTGGGACGCTCAATCATCTCTGATCCTTATACTTAGATTTATTTGCCAGCTTTGACCTTGACAGGATTTCTGTCAAGCCGGAATCTTGCCGCATGATCTTAGATATCCCCCGGTTCAAAGTCCATCTTGCAAAGACTGATGGTGTTGCTCGCTCACGCCAAGGGGGATATCTGTATTCGTAACTACAATCCCTGCAATGATGTACTGGAGCTGGAAGCAGCCCTCAAGGTCTTTGGCTTTCAGGTGTCCAAAAGTGAGGAGGAGATTAGCTTCCGTTTTTCAGAGCAGGCGCATCGGCAAAGCAAGCATCATTACCATTTGAAGCATCAGCCACGGCATTCCGTCTCTGGCTTTCCGTGATGGCCAACCAGCCGGGGATATCTTCCCAAATCCATGTTTCGCGGATTCTCTTGGACAGGGGCATCCTACCCCTTTGCGAGGCTCTAAAGGATTTGGGTGGGGAGCTCAAGATGCAAGATACCACAATATTTATAGATGGCGCAGAGCTGAAAGGGGGAGATGTGTCCATCTCGGCCAACCTCAGCAGTCAATATGCCAGTTCACTGATGTTAGCAGCTCCTTTTATGCAAGAGCTTTTGAGCTTGAAGCCTGATGCTGGCATGGTTTCAGCACCATACCTGAGACTAAGCGCGGATATGCTATCTAGCTTTGGGGCAAAGGTGGAGCTTGATGAAGCTTGCTTCCGCATTCAGAGAGCAGGTTTTGCCCTGTCACAGGAGTTTGAAGTTGATTCAGATCTCTCCACGGCAGCATTTTACGCTGTCCAGGCAGTTTTAGGGAATCAAGTCCGGGAACTCAGACTGACCCTGCATCCGAACTATCATCAACCTGATATGAGGATCTGGAGCATCCTCAAAGCCATGGGAGCCAGGATCGAAACTGAGGGGTTATTGTATCGTGTCTATCCCTCTGAAATGCAAGGCATTGAGCTGGATCTTACCGATAATCCCGACCTCATGCCTGTACTTTGCATTGCTGCCTTATTTTGCAGTGGAAGCATGCGGCTCCGAGCTATTGGCAGATTGATCCATAAAGAGAGCAACCGTGTCTTGGGCATCTGCACAGCTTTAGATCAATTGGGCGCGAAGTATAGCCTGGAAGATGATGCCATTCAGGTTTGGCCTCTGATTAATGAGCCGCCTGCCTGCACTCTGGACACGCAGGAAGATCACCGTTTGGTGATGGCCTTCAGCCTCCTGGAAAGGCGATTCCCTCAGGTTCAGCCAAGTGAGCGCGCTTCACTGAGTAAGTCAGTCCCCATTTGAATAGGCGATACCGCTTTTTTAGTCAGTAAAGAGGGCAAGAGGATAAGAGGATTATCCTGGTATGCAGGGCAATCCGCGAGCAGAAACCGCCCCCAATTGATCATCGTAAATTGTACATCGTAAATTGTAAATCAAAAAAGGCCACCCACTGGGCAGCCTTTCATCGTTTTATCTGACGGGGGTTTTAGAATCTGTAGGTAAGGCCGATGTTGCCGGAAATGGAATTGGAATTGTACACACCAAGGGTATTGGTGGGGCTATTACCGGCGTCATAAGCAGCAGTAGTTACTTCCCGTTCGCTGAACATCACATATTGGGCATTCATATCAAGCTCCAGGGGGCCAAAGGGTCTGCCAAAACCGAAGTTGAAGCTCATCTTGTCGCTGATATCAGAGAGCGTGGGCAACTGGGTAGATTCGGGAATAGGGGTTTGATCATAGAAGAATCCGGCACGCAGCTTGGTGCATTTCAACAGATATTCGGTACCCAGGCTGATGCGCGAGGTATCTTCCCAGTCAAAGGTCAGTTCGGATTTGGAGATGCTGTAAGCGCCGGGAATCAGGAAGATCGGATCATCCATTTCCACGGTTACTTTGTCCAAACGGCTCCACATGGTATAGGCGTAATCCACGCTCACAGTCCAGTTTGGCATCACATTGTAAGCCAGGCCCAGGCCGATTTCCGCGGGAAGCTTGAGGTCTGCTTCGATGTCAGATTTTCCACCCACTTTCATGGCCGGACTTTCCGCGCTCAACAGGGGTTTCCAGAAATAAACTTCAGCTTCACCGGTCATGGAGATGGTGGAAGGGAGCTTACCGGAAAGACCGATGGAAAGGCTTTCAGTAGGTTTGTACATCAATCCCATATTCGCGCCAAAGCCGATGCCGGCACCACCAAGTTCGGTGGAGATGGGAGCGATATCTGGAAATGGTACAGAGAATGTCGAATCAAGAACTGCACTAAAACCGATCTTGGCGATGTCGATGGCACCAAACATGACGCTGAGGCCAGCGCCCGCGGAGAGATTCGGCAAGATGCGGTATGCAAAACTGGGGTGTAAGTCCACGACTCCCACGCTGCTCATCATCTCATTTTCAGGGAAACCGCTTTCATAGGTGAACTGAGAAGTGGGCAACTGATATGCGTCCCAAGTAGTCCCCAGGCCATAAGGCACATAGATTCCCAGGCCATATTTAAGGCGGGATTCCTTGGTCTTGGTGGCAAACGCGGTGGGGAACATGCGCAGGCTTTTCTCGGACTCATATTCCTTGGCTGCATATCCGGGGATGCCGGTCAACGTGGTTCCGGTGGGATCCCAAGTGGCAGATGGCAAAATAAAAGTTCCCCCCAAATGGACGGAATTTTCATTCATAAAGCCTAAGCCTGCGGGATTCCAGAACATCGCAGATGCATCATCGGATACGGCACGAAAAGCACCGCCCATCGCTGTGGCGCGTGAGCCCACACCGGTAAGCGCAAAGCCGCCGGCGAAGAGGCTGGCGCTCAGCAGCACCATACACATCAGAATAATTAGGTTGCGAATACTGATCATCATTCAACTCCTTTTAAACAATGATTATTATGGCGTTTAAACCATGACGGTGAACAATATTCAGGTGCGCGGATACGTCAAGAACTTTTTTCTTACCTTAGGGATTTTCTGATAACTGGGATTTATCTACAGCACGAGCTACTTCAATGATTCGATTGCTTTCTGAAAAATATCAAATACCTGGAGAGCGACTTACTGCATCAGGACGAGGTGAATACCTACCTGTTGCAGAAAATGACACGCCAGAAGGAAGATCGAAAAATAGAAGG
>JAJOKA010000124.1 GCA_021206555.1 Candidatus Cloacimonadota bacterium
TGTCCTTGAGATTGTTGTGACTGGCCCCCATGATGCTCAGCATGCGCTCATCGGCTTTGATGCGCTTCTGCGGAATGGGTATGCACATGCGTCCAGAAAGATAGGCCCCGGTGATGGAATCCGGATTTTGGATGATCTCGTCCATGGTACCTGTGGCCACGATCTCTCCTCCATAGATGCCGGCACGAGGGCCAAAGTCCACGATCATATCCGCGCTGCGCATGGTGTCTTCATCGTGCTCCACCACGATCACGGAATTGCCCAAATCCCTGAGCTGCAACAGCATATTCACCAGTTTTGTGTTATCCCGTTGATGCAGACCGATGGAAGGCTCGTCCAAAATATACATCACGCCCACCAATTGGGAGCCGATCTGACTGGCCAGACGGATGCGTTGCGCTTCACCTCCGGAAAGGGTGGGTGAACGCCGATCCAGGCTGAGATAGTGCAAGCCCACAGCCAGGAGGAAACCCAAACGGGCTTTGATCTCTTTCAGCACTTCTTCGGCTATGATCAGAGAATTTCCCTTCAACCGCAATGCGCTGAAAAAGTCATGCGCTTCTTTGACGCTCATGGCAGTGATGTCACCGATATTCTTATCCCCCACCAATACAGCCAGTGAAGCCGGCTTCAGCTTCTGCCCCTCACAATCCGGACAGGGTTTATCGCTGATATACTGCATATAATGACGGCGCATTTCCTCTGATGTGGTCTCATGCATCCGGCGCTGCAATTGCGGGATCACGCCTTCATGCTTCATCATAAACTGCCCGCTACCACGAGAGTTTTGCCAGGCAATCTTGAACTTTTTGCCTTTGGAGCCATAGAGGATGAGCTCTTTCACGATCTCCGACAATTGATACCAGGGGGTGTTCAGAGAGAAGTTATAGGCCCTTGCCAAGTTTTGCACGGCGTTCAAAGTCCAGCTGTCCTTCTTGGCTTCCAGCCTTCCCCAGGGCTCCACCGCGCCTTCCATAATGGTCTTTTCCGGATCAGCCACCACCAGATCGGGATCAAACTCCAATCGATAACCCAGGCCATTGCATGCCGGGCAAGCCCCTATCGGGCTATTGAAGGAAAAACTCTGTGGACTCAGCTCATCAAAACCGATGTTACAGCGCGCGCAGGAGTTTTGAGAAGAGAGCACCTGCGTTTCCCCGGCATCAGGAAAGTCTATCTTGACCATGCCCTCAGTGAGTTTCATGGCCAATTCCAGTGAATCAGCCAGACGGCTTTGGATGCCGTCTTTGATCACCAATCTATCTATCACCACATCAATGGTGTGCTTGCTCTTTTTGTCCAGCACGATGTCTTCATCCAGATTGCGCACCACCCCGTTGATCATCACACGCACAAAGCCCTCGCTACGCAGCTGATCCAGCTCTTCCTTGTGCTCACCCTTGCGGTTTTGCACCAGTGGGGCCAGCAGTTGCAGCTTGGTGCCTTCGGGATTTTCCATCAGGTGCTCCACCATCTGATCCACGGTCTGAGATCCCACCGGATCTCCGCATTGATGACAGTGCTGCTTGCCGATCCGGGCATAGAGCACGCGCAGATAGTCATAGATCTCGGTCACTGTGCCCACGGTGGAGCGGGGATTCTTGCTGGCCGACTTCTGTTCGATGGAAATAGCCGGAGAAAGCCCTTCGATATAGTCAACTTTGGGCTTCTCCATCTGCCCCCAAAAACTGCCGGGCATAAGCCGAGAGTGACTCCACATAACGCCTTTGCCCTTCGGCATATAGGGTATCAAAAGCCAGGGAACTCTTCCCGCTTCCGGAAACACCGGTAAAGACCACAAGCTTGTCTCTGGGTATCGCTAAATCTATGTTCTTCAGGTTGTGCCACTCGCACCTTTTATGATGATTTCAGTCTTCAATTTTCGTCACCTCAAGTGACTCAATAAATCTGAGAGGCTATCCTTGTCAACTGCAAAAGCGAGCTGCTCAGCAGCTCTTCTCGCATAGCTCAGTAGTGCTCAGTTTTCTCCCTGCATTAGCTCATAGTTCGCTCTTATCATGAGGAGACTATAAGCTAAAGCAGGACTAAACATGACACATAAACGGCTGCAAGCCGTTTCTACATTGTAGAAGCTTCATCTTGAAGCTTGGGAGTAGAAGCTTCATCCTGAAGCTTGGGGGTATCCCAATCCCGCTGTTAGAAGTCGAAAGCGTGCAGAATTCACTACTCCGATGCGCATTTGTCGAAGCCTGCCAATGCTTTGGCTTAGATAAAGATATCAAACGCTTTCAACTCCTACATTGGTGAGGGGCACATTACTCAAATTCCTAAAGGGAATAGCTGTTTAAGCAACTTTCAGCAACTTTCAGCGCTGTTTTAAGCATGGGTTTTCAGGAGAAGTGTGTAGTGTAAGTGTATGTATTACAATAATATAAGATATATAAAAATGAAAATATACTAAATAAGCACTTTAAGCACTATAGAGCCCTTTCCCCTGCCTTCCTGGGGGTTCCCCCTTGCTTAAAGTGCGAATTTGCTTATTTTCACCTTCCACCCTTGGACTTCGCAGCGAAGCGCAGGAGTTCAAGCAGCTGGATCGCCTTCCACCCTTGGACTTCGTAGCGTAGCGAAGGAGTTCAAGCAGCTGGATCGCCTTCTCTGTTCACGGTTCTCGGTTCTCGGTTCTCTTTCC
>JAJOKA010000042.1 GCA_021206555.1 Candidatus Cloacimonadota bacterium
GATCTGGACTGCTGCTGTATCTACCACCCTGCTTCAGGATGAAGCATCTACCGTTCAGCCCTCTGACAGTCTGCTCACCGAACTCATGATCCAAAGCCGGGGAAACTATCCTGAGCTGCAAAAGTTCATCGCCAGGGTGGGGACACCAAGTCAGGACTTCATGGATTTCCTGCTCTCTTACGATCCGAAGTTCCTCTGGCAGGCTGATCATACGCAACTGGAAGCTTGTTACAATCACTTTCTTGCCTATCCTCGGGATGCGGATTACCCCGCTCAGGTCTATTATCCCACCATGTTTTATGAAGAGCTCAGCCGACCCTTCAAGCTCAAAGGCAGCTGGCAGCTATATCCTAAAAGCTTGATCCGCAAGGGCAAAGACGACCACGCGAAACTGGCAGGCATCATCAAACGCCTGCACAAACGCCACAAAATTGATCCCGCCAAAGCCCTGCAAGGCTTACTGCGTCTGGATGTGGCAGTGGGGCAGAAGCACCTCACCAATTACCAATTCCGCATGCTGACGATCTCCGCGCTCAGAGCCAATGGCATTGCCGCGGAATACACCAGAGTGCCGGATAACATCCTGGTCTATCTCGATCATGACTGGCACTATTACGACGCGATCAAGCGCCGTTTTCCCGAAGCCGAAACCGAAGCTGCCGGTCAAAGCCTGAAACTCAGTATCATGGATGAAGCCGGTCTTCCGCTCAAGATTGCGGATGAACAGATCAGTCTTACCCGCCTGGTGAAGGGGCAGTTTTACAGTCTCACTAACCGCTTTGAATACCTGGGCAATGGTCGCTATCAAGCACTGATCAAGGATCAGGATGCATATCTGCAATTTGGCTATCGGATATCGGATAGTCAGACCGCAGTGCAAGTCCTGCCCATTCAAGCCTGGGACGGCAGTTCTGAGCTTAAGATCGTGGCCAAAAACTATCCTCGCACCTGGCAGCCTGCGGATCCCGATATCCTGGCTCTATTTGATCCCGAGACCCTCGAAACAGCAAGCTTGATCATCCTGGGCAATCACGATCAGGAAAACAGTTTAAGGCTCTTGGATCGGGTGCGTGAACATCCCTATCTGTTCTTTGGATACGCGCCCAGTCCCACGCAGACCATGAACTATCGCGTATTGGATACCTGGCAAAATATGGTGAGCCAGGACAGCTCTCATGCCATCAGAAGCATTACTCTGATCAAAAAAGACGGAAGCTGGCTTTCCTATGAAGGCCGCTGGGACAAACTGCCGGATTGAGGAGTATTTAGCTTCAGAGACACGCAAAGCTCTGGATAGCAACCCTGCCACCTGCCACCTGCAACCTAATCCAGATAGCGTTTCAAGCGGTTTACCGAGATGCCCAGATACCGGGCGGTTTGACTTTTGTTGTAGTTGTGCAAAGCCAGCGCTTTGTGAATGATGTTCGCTAATGCCTGACGCAGACTGAAATCCCGGAGGGGAAAATCCACAAAGAGCTGCCTTTTGCCCAGGGCATCGAAGTTGATGGGGCTATTGGGCAATAGAAAGGCGAAGTAATCCGGAGCAATCTCAATCTCATCCGAGATCAGATATGCGCGCTCCATGGCGCCTTGCAACTCACGCACATTTCCCGGCCAGGAATACTCCCGCAACAGACGCGCAGTTTCGTCGGTGAGAAACTTCAAAGGCTGCTGCTTTTTCAGTCGAGATCTGTTTGAGAAAAAGTTGGGCCAAAAGGAATAATCTCGTCTCGTCTCTCGCGCAGAGAGGGGATTTTGATCAAAACGGTGGATACGCGATAGTACAGATCACTACGGAAGCTCTGTTCAGCCACCAGACTTTGCAAATCGTGATGTGTGGCAAAGAGAAAGCGGATATCCAAGGCGATGCTTTTGGTGCCGCCTACCCGATACATCTCGCGTTCCTGAATCACGCGTAAGAGCTTGGGCTGCATATCCAGCGGCAGATCACCGATTTCGTCCAAAAGCAAGGTTCCACCATTGGCCATTTCCAGTTTGCCGATCTTCCCTTCCCGATTGCTGCCGGTGAAGGCTCCCCGCTCATAGCCAAAGAGTTCGCTTTCAAACAGCGTGGGAGGAATGGCCGAGCAGTTGAGGGTGATAAAAGGACGCTTTGCCGGCTGATCCCCAAAATGAATAAGCCTGGCAATGAGTTCCTTGCCGGTTCCGGTTTCGCCGGTGATCAGGACAGGCAGATCGCGATCTTTGTGGATTCTCAGGCAAAGCCGGGTGATCTGGCGCATTGGCTCACAATAGACGCCCATTCCACTGATACCAAGTTCTTGCCGATACTCGCTTTGCATCGCGGCCAGTTCTTTTTGCAGCTCTTCCAGCCTGGTTTGCAGCGCGCCCTCAAAATCCTGTTTCAACAGGCTCAATTCCCGCTTATCTTGCAAGATCGCCGCAAGGTGTTTAATCTTGGTGGCCAGGAGCTCCAGCGACAGCGGTTTGGGGTAATACTTCATCTGCTCCATAGTCCAGGGCTTTGACTTGAGCTTCAGCATCGGATTCTCCACAAAGCACGATCAACATACCACTATAGCCGCGTTGCTTTAGGTGATCCATGAGGTCAAAACTATCCAGGCCGGGCATCATCAATTCGCTGATGATCAGATCCGGCAGATCTGCCCGCAGCAGTTCCAGAGCAGCTTCAATGCTGTTACAAGCCTGGCAGTTGTGCCCCAATTGAATGCTCAAAAAGTTTTGCACTGCTTCAGAAAAAAAGCGAATCGCTCTCAATTACCAGGATGTTCATTGAGTGTCACCAAAGCGCAGGCGGAAGCCCCAGGCATCTTCTTTTTTATGGATGTTTAGCCTGTAACCATAATGATCACAGAGATATTTGACGATGGCCATGCCCATCTCCGAAGCAGCATTTTGGCTGTCTCCGGAAAGGGGATTATAGAGTTGATGGATCATCTCACGCGTAAGCTCAGTGCCATTTTGCATGATGTCCAGGCATAGCTTGCTTCCTCACTGCAAGATTCGATCCGCAGCATCTTGTGCTTTCTGGGGCAGCTTTCCAACACGCTCACGCAATATGCCAGGAGGTTGATGATGATCTGTTGCAAATGCGTAGGCGCGGCTTCAGAGGGGGAAGGCAGTCTGGGTTTGACAGACAAGCTCGATTCCTCCAGCAAAGATTCTGCGATTGAGTAGGCTCAGGGATTGCTCGATGGTCTCCGCCAAATCGCAGAGCTTGATCTCGGCCACTTTTCCGGAGTTCCAAAACTGACGGATCTGCTTCAGAAAGATCTCGATGCGCTTCACTCCTTCCATGATGTGAGCCAGTTCCTGATTGAAGTTCATCGGCAAAGTGATCTCTTCGCGTTTGAGCCAATAGAGAATGCTTTCGGTGGAGATCCTGATCGCGGAAAGCGGTTGATTCAGCTCGTGCGTGATGCCGGATGACAGGATGCCCAAAGTGGCCAGACGGGCAGAACGCTCTGAGAGGTTCATGGAGATGAGATGGCGGTTTTTCTCGCGCGTAATAGCTTTGGATGCTACTTGCTTTTTTGATCGTCTCAGCGCTGATGATGCGGCCATGCAGCTTGCTGAATTCGAATTGAGATTTATAGGCGGCTTCCCATTGCTCCTTCTCTGCGTAAAATTCTGCCAGGAGCGCGTGACTTTTCAATAGATAATTCTGCAACTGATTCTGCTCGGCCTGATTCTTTGCGTCCAGTAGCAACTGCAAAGCTTGATCCTGCTCTCCCAGAAGCTTGGTTGCCAGGGCCTGGTTCAGCTTCAGGGCGCAGGTCAATTCTTTGGGAGTATCCACGGGGCCGGAACTCAGCAGGGTAGAGGCTTCGGTGATCTCCGCCAGGGCTGCTTCAGGGTTCTTTTGCTTGCATAAGACATCACAGATATTCACATGGCTGATGATCATGCTACGGATGTTACCATTACCCTTGGCGATGGAGATAGCCTTGCGGTAATACGCGATTGCCTCGTCCAGTTCACCTTTCAGCATGCGCAGATAACCCAGATTGTTCACGCTGCGTTCATAGCCGGGATTTAGCTCACATGATTTTTCAAAACACTCGGTTGCCTTGGGGATGTTTGACAGCTGGATAAAGATGTCGCCCATGCTGTTATAGGCCTCAGCTTCCCATCGCGTGTTTCCCAACAGGTGATTCAGATGCTGCGCTCGCAGATAATACTCCAAAGCCGCATCATAGTCATCCAGATAGGCGTAAAAGGTGCCGATGAGGTGCAAAGCCTCAGCCTGAGAACTCTCTTCACCCAGGTTCATTCCCAGCTCAAGGGCTGCTTCGGCATAGGTCTTGCCCGAGACGTAATCCCCGGTCTTCCAGGCTTCGGCTGCAAGCTCTAATAGCAGGGCAGAACGCTGATGCGGATCAGTGCTCTCTTTTAACTCTTCCTTCAATTGCGCAATATCTTTCATCATAAGTCCTGAGGATAATTATCCTGAGCGGCTCAGCTTGTCCAGCAAAATCTGTTTTGAGGACAATCCTGCGATCCGTGGCTGCCTTATCCTTATCGATATACCGTGATGATACGGTGATGATACGCTCATGAAAATCACCGTATCATGACCGTATCATGACCGTATCTCAATAGGCAGGGCATGAGGAGGCAGCGGTTATTTAGTGACACATATCCATGCATATATCAATATTGGATGATCAGAAAATGACAATGTATCCGAAATGGATTTGTGTCCTGATCGATATAGTATGGCGTAACTATCTGAATTTATGCTACTTACCAGATTGATCCCGACTCTGGCGCGATTGGCACAAGAATTGGACATATCAAGGGCAAAGGAGAATGAAAAATGGTAGCCGTAATAGTACAGGATGATCTGATTCGACAAAGCTTGCAAAGACTCTTTGGCCGAGCAGGAGTCATTGCCAGTTTCTATGGAAAAATCAGCGAGTCAAGCGCCGCGATTATGGAGAATCCGGCCGCGTTGGAAGCCGTGATCATTGATTATGATATGGATCCCGCCCTATGCAAATGGTTGATCGCGGGGATTCAAGGACTTACAGACCGGGTTAAAATCCTGGTTTACACAGATTTCCCCCATCCTCGAGCTGGGGGGAAATCAACAAAAGAATGAGTATCTCACAATCAGAGAAAAACCATTTATCCTCAGCGATATACTGGAAACTATTCAAAGCGATACAAGGAGGAAACATGTCTCGCTATAAGAAATCCTTCATTCGTGCCCGTCGTTTACTCTTAATTATGTTGGTGGCATGCATTGCCGGGGAGTTTGTTCGCGTCTTACCATAGATTGCCCGATGCCGGCCACAAGCATGATTTTGCGCTTGATTACCTTGCTAACCAAACCCGAGAATTTGCAGCCGCCAATGCAGCTGCTTCAGATTGGCAGGGCTACCTGAATCCCTATAATTTCTCAGCGATGGTGGAAGATGGCGACCTGATCTGGTTTGCCAGTCCCATGGGAGTTCTGAAACACAATCGCGCGACCGGAATCACCAAACTGATTAATACGGCAAACAGCGGAATCAACTCGAACTATGTGACCGATATGATCTTGCATTCATCCGGAGACTACTGGTTTGCGCACACTGTATTGGCAAGCGATGATCCCAGCTGTGGCGGCATCAGCATCCTGCACACGGATGGCAGCTGGACAGTTCTGAACTATGGAAAACGCGCCTTTCATTCAAACAATATCATGTGTTTAGGTGAAGATGGCGAAGGCAGAATATGGATCGGTTATGCCATGAACGGCTATTCCGAAGGCGGGATGTCCATGTATGATCCCGGCATCGGGGAATGGCAGTATTTCAACAAAGACAATTCTATCATGCCTTCAAACACTGTTATGTCCTTTCATCTGGCAGCTAATGGCAAGCTTTGGGTGAGTCTTACCGGAGATGTGGATCCTGATCCCTACGTTGGTGGTGGCTTGATGAGCATTCAGGGTTATGATTGGCAGGTTTATACCACTCAGATTGCCGATGACCCCACCGAGCCGCTCAAGGATTGGTCAATCAAGAACATCGTGGAAGACGGTCAGGGTAATCTCTGGTTCGCGTTATCCGGTTCTGTGGATACAGCGCTGTACAAATATGACGGAAGCAGTTTCACCCGCTATGCTGCTCCCTTTGAAGCCATGTATTGGGACGTCAGCATAGATAGCTCAAGCAGGATATACGTAAATGGGATCACAAGCCGTATTTACAGATTCGATGGCGCGAATTGGGAGACCTTGCCCGATCCGCAGGAGATCGTGAACGGACACTTTATCCAAAACATCTGGATCGACAGCACCGGCAGATTGTGGGTTGCCCTGTATGACGACTATCTGGTAGCCTACGAAAATGAAAGCTACATCTATCCTGATCTGGATCCCAATAGTCCCATCAAGGGCTTGAACAGCTTTTGGTGTATGGATTCGGATGGCAATGGCAACAGCTACTTTGGCACCGGCTGGTATGTGTGGGGGGATGTTCCCCTGGCATCCTCGCTTTTGCGCTGGGATCAAACACAGTGGCAAAGCTATAACTACTATGACTATCAGAACTATGTGGTCAATGATGTCGCCTGGGATATGCAGGGGAATCTGCTGATCGCCACCGGGGATGCCAATTCCGACGCGGCCAATCTCTTCGACATGTATGGCTCAGTTTGCCGCCAAACAGAGACCGGTTGGATCAAATATGATAATGAGTCTACCGGTTACCCTTCATCTACGCCAAACTGGCCCAGGAAGACTACAATGGCTACATCTGGGCAGGCACCGCCACCAATGGCCTGGCTATCTATGATGGCAGCCAGTGGGCCATCTACGATAATAGCAACGTCAGCAATATGTCCGTGGTGATTATGGATATTCTGGCCTCGCACGACGAACCTGTGGTGTGGGTAGCGAATGTCAACGGCTTGTTCAGAATTGATACCACTGATCCGGAGAACTATATCTGGGAGCATTTCTATCCTCTGAATTCGAATCTTCCGGCTTGGCAGGTGAACACTCTGGCCTGGGATTCTGATGGCAGCTTGTTGATCGGAACCGAATCCGGATTGGCGCGTTATCAGGATTCTGAGATCACTGAGATTCAGGATTTTGCTGGCGTGTATATTCAGGATATCGCGGTGGATGAGCATGGTGATATCTGGCTGGCCAGTCTGGCCGACGGTTTGCTGCGTTATGCGGATGGGAATGTGAGCGCCTACACGCGCGCCAATAGCCCTTTGCCTTCGAACACGATTCACAATGTGTGTTCGGATCAAAACGGAACTCTGTGGATTCATCCGCACAACAACGGCCTGTACAGCATGAATTACAATACTGCTTCCGCGGATGATCCCGCTCTGCCCCAGCCGGCAAGTCTGGTTTCAAACTATCCGAATCCCTTCAATCCGAAGACTGTGATCAGTTTTGATCTGCCAAAATCCATGGCAGCCGAAATTGGGATTTACAATCTGAAAGGGCAATTGGTGAAGTCATATCCCAAGTCCACTTATTCCGAAGGCAATCACAGGCTTAGCTGGGACGGCAAAAGTGAAGACGGGAAGCCTTGCGGCAGTGGCATTTACTTCGTTCGTGTGAGCGGTGAGGGACTCTCACTAAGTCACAAAATGACCCTGATGAAATAGGAGCACAAATGATACGTAAGATATTGACAATAGCCTTCTGCCTTTGCTCTATCCTTCATGCAGTTTATCTGCATGAGGGATGGGACGCGGGCTCATTTTCTGCCAATGCCTGGAGCAAAGATTCTTCCTGCGGCAACTGGCAGATAATGAATGTGGGAGGATACCACCTTCGCTTTGCGGGATTTCCGGAAGTGGAGAACTATGACTCCGCTCTGCTATCCAGAACTTTTGATCTGGACGGTGTAAGCAGCATGAGTTTGGATTTCAAGCTCAAGGGCATCAGCCTGGAGCCCATTGAAAGTGAATACATGGCAGTGGAATACAGCATTGATGATGCTCCATGGACATCAATGTATAACATTCAGGTTAGTACTGGTGATATTATGGATCCTCTGGATTCATATAGCTATGACTTCCCGGTTCCGGTGAGTGGCAGCAGTTTCCGCTTCCGTTTCCGGGCTTATGGCGAGAACACTGCAAACATCCTGTTTTGGCGGATTGACGACATCCTGCTCAAGGATCAGAACTATCAGGTGCCTGCTACTATCACCGGTCTGGTATGCGATAACTCCTTTCAAGGTTTGGCGGATGTCTTGGTAACGGATGGGCAGAACTTCGCTCGCACCGGTTTCTCAGGTTCCTACACTTTGCAGGTGCAGCCTTCTGCTCAGCTTACAGTCAGTGCTAAGGCCTTTAGCTACAACAATGCTTCCGCAGAGCTGACCGGGCTCAGCTCCGGTGCCAGCGCAGTTGCGGATTTCAGTATGGTGGCTGAAGATGGACAGATAATGGATCCTTACGCGCTGAATGCCAATATGTATTACTCCAATATGGGCGTGGCCTGCGGGTTGTCTTGGAGCGCGGTGCACGAATATCCCGGTGATGGAGCCATCGAGTTAGCTTATGATACTCCACCGGTGGAATACTTCTACAATCCATTCATGATCAATGAATGATGAATACCTGGTTGTGAAGTTTGAACGGGATTGGGAGCTCAATATCGGCGCGGTCAAAATGGCGCTGAAGAGCATGATGCCCACTGAGGTGGAGATTGTGGCATTTTATGAGAATAATGGTCAGCCGGATCTGAATAATCCCGTCTTTAGCGCTCCTCAGGTGTTTGAATTTATTCCTGAAGTTGCGGGATATCCACAGTGGCAGCAATTTCCTCTGCCCTTCTTTGTGGAGCCTGAGACAGCTTTCTACTTAGGCGTAAAGTTCCGCAATGGAGATCTTTACAGCATTGGCAACACCGTGACGGATGATAGCAGATCGTATTACAGCTTCGATAGCGAGAATGATTGGGAGATCGCTGATGGAGAAGCCGCCATGAATCCGCCTGCTGGCTAATGAATATGAGCCTTGGGGATGGACGCAATGTCCTTGGCTACAATTTATATCGCGACCATCAGAAGCTGAATGACAGTCCCTTGATCGGTACTTACTACTATGATAACGATCTCAGCTGGGGAGAACATATCTATTATGCCACAGCGGTTTACAGCTCCGGTGAGAGCAATATCAGCAACAGTGTACGGGTGAGCGCCAGCCCGGTGGTGATCAACTCAGTGTTTCTCAGTCACAGTCCCGATGAAGAACAGCATGCCATCGTCAATATGCTTGCTTACAAGATGAATGGTGGCGTAAGCAGCCTTAGTTTGCTGCGGGATGGTCTGGAAGTCTTCAGCTACACCAATCCGGATCTCGAGCAAGAAATGCTGGAATGCTATTTTCAAGATTTCGTTCTTGCGAATGACAGCATTGTAGAGTATCATTTAAGAGCAGATTATCAGGATGGCAGCAGTTCCTATAGCTCGATCTACCCATATCGCTATCTGATGGCTCCACAAAACCTGGTAGCCATGGGCTGTGAAGAAGGGGTCTCTCTAAGCTGGGAAGCTCCCATCTGGCCTGATCGGGCTTTTTTGGGTTACCGTATCAGCCGCAGTGGCAATGGAGAATATCTGGAGTATGACTTCTTGATCCAGGAAACAGATTACCTGGACACAGGAATGGAGATGGGACTTGTTTACGATTATCTGGTGACGGCGGTCTATGCTGATGGGGTTGCCGATACACCGATGGTCTCGGTGGTGGCGGGTCCGGCGGTATATCATCCCGTTACAGCTCTGAATGCTTCCATC
>JAJOKA010000089.1 GCA_021206555.1 Candidatus Cloacimonadota bacterium
TCTTGCGCGTGGCCTCCGGGTTTTGCTCGCGCAAAAAGTCCCGTTGCCGTTCTTCCATGGTGAGCACCAGCCAGGAATTTGCCACCATCTGCGGCGTGATGCGTTTGGACACGTGTTCTGCGGCTTCGCTGATGCCCGCTTCCATGAGCAATTGCATTGAAGATAGCGAGATCATGTGTCCGCCTTCCAAAAGCCCGCTGCTATCCACAGCAAGGTTCAGGCCTTCGGCTTGAGCCATGTGGTTAAAAAGCTTTTCGGCAATGGGGCTGCGACATATATTCGCCGTGCAGACAAACATCACCAAGGGCAGACTGAAGCTCTTTTTCACTTCAAAAAATGGGATCGAGCCTTCCCGCAGGCACTTGAGCTCTTCCAATCCGCCTTCTTCTTTACCAATGTATTCCACCAGAGTCGAAGCCGAGTCTTCAGAACTAACTACAGAAGGATGCGGCAAGAGCGCGAGATCAAACCAGGAGCCAAATACCCGTTCAATCCGGTTCAGATCATTCTCGGCCGGAAGATTGCTGTAATTGATGCTGGTGCTGACCATCGGCTCATCTGCCAGCTCCAAAAAGCCGCGTAAAAGAGGATCGGTGGGCACCCGAAAGGCCACTTTGCCATTCACGCTCACATCCTCGAAGCGAGGATCATCCACCTTGAAGGCAATGCTCAGATTACCCGGATAATACTGCTGCATGAGAGCCTGGATGCGGCGTGGAACCTCTATCCCATTTTCGGCAAACCATTCCTGATTGGGCACCAGGACGATCATCCCGGCTTTGGCGCGTTGTTTCAGCTTATTGATCCGTTCGATTGCCGTTTTGGCCGAGAGCAGAGCGCCGATGCCCCACATATTTCCGGTGTAGTGCAAGATGCAGATGTCATTGAGGTCATGTTTGGCCATATAGCTCTCAAGCTTTCTGACAGAGGGGTTTTTCAGTTTTTCCATTACAGTTCCTGCTATTCAAAATAGGGTATGGGATTGATTGCTTTGCCATCTTTGCGAAGCTCAAAATGCAATGAAGCTTGATTGGCCGAACCGGTCATCCCGCTTCTGGCAATCACTTCTCCGCGTTTCACCATTGCTCCGCGCGTTGCCACGAGGTCGCTATTATAGGCGTAAAGGCTGAAATATCCGTTTTTATGGTCGATGATGATCAATTTTCCCTGTCCGCCATAGCGATCGGAAAACACCACTTCGCCATCATCCACGGCCACCACGTTTGTGCCTTCGCGCACAGCGATATCAATGCCGTTGCTCACCACGCTGGTGCCATATGAGCGGGTTTCCTCCCCAAAATTGCGGATGATCTTGCCCTTCACCGGCCAGGCGATCTTGATCTGCGTAAATTGATATGAAGAGCGCTCTCTGCCACTTTCCTCCATCAATCGCGTGATCAGGGTTTCCAAGGCAGCGGCATCTTTTTTTTAGCTGTGATATGCGGTTTTGCAGCGCGGTCTCTTCTTTGGTCAATTTGCGGGTAGTTTCGTTCAGAGAGCGAATCGTCTTGTTGTAATTCCGGCTTTTGCGATCTTCATTTTGACGGTTGCGGCTCACCGCGTTGGCTTCTCGGCGGGTGAGCTCTTTGTTCGTTTCCAAAGACGCCTTAAAGCCATTGACAATATCGATGGCTCTTTGGTTTTGGGCGATCAGCTGTTTCAAAATGCGGTGATCCCGATGATTGATCGCTTGGGCTTGGTAGCTTCTATCCACGCGCAGCAGGGTGCTGAGTTCATGGTTCTGCGCGGATTTTAGATTCGTCAGGCGGTCAGTTGCCATAATGATCCGCCTTTCTACCTGTGAGAGGGAATCATTTAACACGCGTTCTTCCATGCGAAAAGCGCTGGAGATTCTGATCCGTGATCCGCTTCAGAGATGATGTACGCTGAATCTCGCTCTCGGTCTTTTTTCTTCTTAGCGGCAGTCTCGGCTGCTTTCTTTTCCGCGTTTTCAAGCTCGGATTGCAGACGCTGAAGCTGACGGATTTTGTCATCCAAATCGTCCGCGTAAAGCATTATCCCGCAACATAGCAGGACAATCGTAATCAGCTTTTTTAGCATCTTCATCTCCATTGTAGTTTAGATAGTCAAAGTTTTGACCAAGCCTATGCCTGTCAATGAGAATCTTTGGAGATCCCGCCCCAGCATGATGAAGACTAAGATGCTTATCTTGAGTTTTGTTTGAGTTTTGTTTGAGTTTACCTCATAATTACTTCTTACTACGAGGGGAACATGGGATAAGGGAGGAGCAAAGAGAAGCGCTGCCCAAAAGCTTTGGCTAATTGACAATTGAGTTATGGGCTGCGCTTCGCAGACACTCGAGAACTCGAAAACTTGAAAACACTATAAGCCCGCTGCTAGTAGTCGAAAGCGCTGTTTCATCACGAATCCGAATTGAAACTGGGAGATAGGCGAAAAATGGCTTAGCTTAAATGGATTGGAATGGCGCATTCGACTCCGCGGGAGGAGATTCTATGCATGATCCTTCAGATTGATGTTTCTGCTCTTGAAGCCATAGCCCAGGACATCATTCACATCGGTGAGGATCATGAAGGCATCGGGATCGATCTCCTTTACCAGGTCTGTCAATAGCGGAACCTGGCGGCGATTGAGGACGCAAAAGAGCACGTTGATATCCCGTTGATGAAAGCCGCTGAGCCCTTTGAGATAGGTTACTCCGCGCTCGAGGCGATCGTATATCTCATCTCTGATTTCGTCCACTTCATCCGAGATGATATACACACCCTTGATGTAGGGCAAACCCTCGGAAGCCAGATCAGTGATCTTGGTGGTGATAAACAGGTTGATATAGCCCCAGATCAAGAGCTTGGGGTCTCTTAGGAGCAGCGCGACGGCAAGGATGATGCCGGTTTCCACGATGTAATATCCGGTTCCGATCGATAGATTCGCGTGCTGTTTGATCAGCGCAACCGGGATGTCCGTGCCTCCGGTGGAGCCACGAAAACGGAAGATCAAGCCCAAGCCCAAGCCTAAGAGCACAGAGCCGGCAATGGCAGAGAGAAACATCTCCTCAGGCGGCAACATCGCATAGATGATGCGTCCATTGACCAGATGGGTATATTGTGCCAAATCACTGACCAGGCCTATCTTATGCAGCATGGGAAAACTGATGAGATCAGTCATCAAACCGGTAACCAGCATGCCATATACAGACTTGCTGCCAAAGGATTTGCCGATGAAGATGAAGCTGATGGCAAAGAGCGGGATATTGATCAGGATCATGGACACCCCGTTGGGTATACCAAAAAAGGTGTTGAGGATCTGGGATATACCGCCCACACCACCGGGAGCCATGTGGTATGGCAAAAGAAACCATGAGTATCCCCGCGGCAAAAGAACATCGCGGCAAAATACAATCCCCCAAATGGTTTGTGACTTCTCTCTTTTATTCGCTGTGAGCGTGATAGTTTATTGCGCATCTGCTGCTCCTTTTTTATGTTTTAAGGTTTTGGAGTTTTAGGGTTTTCAAAGTAGCCTGCAAGCTACCACCTGCCACTTGCAACCTATAATGCTTGACGGATTATCCTGCTTTGAATAGCTTGCATATTCTAAATGGTTGAATAGGACTTCTTCCCAACCATTCAGAACTAAGACACTATGAAATAAGGATTTATCATGAAGATCGATATTAGATTAGACGGACAGAAACACAGTCTTATCGAAATGGACCAGCCCAGAACGATATCCCACATCCTCAAAGGCACGGGGATAGATATTCAGCAAGTCCTGAGCTACAAAATTAACCACAGGGAATATGTCAATGAGGATTATGTGCCTCAGGGCGAAACCCTTGTCAATTGCATCACTGCGCGCCATCCGGAAGGATACCGGATCTATCAGGATTCTGCCATCTTCATTACCGCCAAGGCGCTGCATACACTTTTGGGAGAAGCACACTCGATGGTGGCAGAGCATTCCATCGGGGATGGCGTGTTTTGCGAAGTGTTCAACGCGACCAGTTTCACAGAGGAAGATTGCGCGCGGCTCAAGGCAGAAATGCTGCGCATCATCGAGAGCGATCTGCCCATTGACCGCATCGAAGTCAAGACCGCTGAGGCCATTGACATCTTTAACTCCATGCGGCGCAAAGATATCCTGCGTAATATCAAGTCTCTTTATAGCGAAACGGTCAGCGTGTATAGATGTGGGAAGTATTACGACTTCTTCATCCGTCCTCTGGCGGATCGCACCGGCTTCATCAAGGAGTTCGACATCGTCTATCAAGCTCCGGGCTTTATCCTGCGCTTCCCCACCGGCCCTGAAATGAAGATCTCGCATCCCTTCAAGCTGCCACCCAAGGTCTTTGCCCTGCATCAGGAGCACGATAAATGGCTGGATATTCTGCGCGTGCACAATATCTCGGATATCAACCGTCAAAGCGAAGCTTATGACATCTCCCAGTTCATCCTGGTAGAAGAAGCCCTGCACGAAAAGAAGATAGCCGAGATCGCGGCAGACATTGTCCTGCACGAAGATATCCGTTTGATCCTGATCGCCGGACCTTCCTCTTCCGGAAAGACGACCTTTGCCAAACGCCTCCAGGTGCAGCTCCAGGCCAGCAAAGCCAAACCCATCGTGATCGGCATGGATGATTACTTCTTAAATCGCGATCGCACTCCCCGCAAAGAAGATGGGGATTATGACTTTGAATCAATCTATTCCATTGATCTGGAATATCTGAATATGCAGCTTGGGCAATTGCTTCAGGGAGAACAGATTGAGCTTCCGCACTATGACTTCACCCGTGGCGTAAGACGTCCCAGCAACCATTTTGTCAAGATGGAGCATGACAATATCATCATCATGGAAGGCATCCATGGCCTCAATGATGAGCTCACAAAGTCCATCCCCGAACACCGTAAAGCAAAGATCTATATCTCAGCCTTGAACCAGCTCAATATCGACAACCATAACCGCATCCCCACTACCGATTGCCGCTCTTACGACGCATAATTCGGGGATCACCAATACCGCGGCTACTCTGCAGAAGAAACTCTGATGCGTTGGAAGGACGATGCGTGAAGCGAAGAAAAGAACATCTTCCCCTATCAGGAAAACGCGAACTACATGTTCAACAGCAGCCTCACCTATGAACTGGGTGTGCTGAAGAAACACGCCTGGAAGATGCTGCTGACCGTGCCTCCCACTTCATCGGCTTATACTGAAGCTCGCAGACTATTGCGCCTGCTCTCACACTGCAAAGATATCGCGGACGCTCTGGTGCCTTACAATTCCATAATCAGGGAATTTACCAATGGCTCAATCTTCCGCTATTGATTGTAATGGTGGATGCGACATCCTGTCGCATAACACCGATAAACGTCAGGATGACGTTTCCACGCTTGCACGTCAGGATGACTATCCACGCTTGCACGTCAGGATGACGTTTCCACGCTTGCACGTCAGGATGACGTTTCCCCCAGAGATAAGAAGACTAGGTAAACTCAAGTATGCCAAAGATAAATATACTCTCCGAAGACGTCCGGAATAAGATCGCTGCCGGTGAGGTCATCGAGCGTCCGGCTTCCGTGGTCAAAGAACTGGTGGAAAACGCCATCGATGCCAAGGCCACGGCTATCACAGTGATCGTGGAAAACGGCGGGAAAGACCTGATCCAAGTGATAGACAACGGCCTGGGGATGGAACCGGATGATGCCATGTTAGCCCTGGAAAGCCACGCTACCAGCAAGATCCGCAACGTGGATGACATCGTGCACATCAGTTCTCTGGGCTTCAGAGGTGAAGCCTTACCTTCGATTGCCTCGGTATCTCATTTCACGATGGTGACGCGCAGCGCGGATCTGGATGTTGCCACCCGCATCGAAATCAACGATGGCAAGCTGCGTGATGTGCAAAAGACTTCTTCCAATCCAGGCACCACGATCTGGGTGCGAGGTCTCTTCAAGAGCCTTCCTGCAAGGCGTAAGTTCCTCAGAAGTGAGACAGTTGAGCTGCGGCACATCATGAAATACTTTCACTATCAAGCCATAATCTATCCTAACGTAAGCTTTAAGCTGATAGCTGATACTCGCCAGAAGCTAAACTATATTGCCAGTGAAGACCGCAACCTACGCATGAGCGAAATTTTTGGAGCCGGCTTCTTTCAGGATGATTTGATCCAGGTCTCAGGGCAAAATGGGGACTACCGGGTAGATGGCTACATCTTCGGTCTGGAAGAGCGTCAAGATAAACTGATTGATGCCCAATACGTCTTTATCAATGGCCGCTTTATCAACGACAAAACGGTGAAACACAGCATCAAAAGCGCTTACGAGCCACATATCAGTAAAACGCGAGTCTGGATGAAAGGCACCACACCGCCTTATATTCTTTTTGTGCATGTGCCTGCCACGCAGATCGATGTAAACGTCTCCCCCCACCAAAAAATGAAGTGCGTTTCCGAGAGAACAACCTGGTGCATTCATTGATCTTTGAGACTCTGTCAAGAGCGCTCAAACGCTATGAAGATGATAAGTTTCAAAGCGCCAGGGCCAAGTTTCAGCCAGCCTTTGAGTATGAAAGGCCAAGCAGTTATGAGCGCGAAGTTCTGGTGCACAAAACCCCCGTTCCCAAATATGGCGAGTATCGCAAAGAACACGCCAATCTCTTTCAGGATGATCTCTTTCGCGGCTCTGATCCTACCCCACAGCGTGATATCCCGATCGTGAACCCGGAGCAAAGCACGGAGCAACAGGAGATTCTCCCCGATCTACCCAATGACAGCGTGAGCTACAAGTTGCTGCTTAAGAATGAGGAAGATTACGTAAATCCCTGGCAGTTGCACAACACATATATCTTTGTGCAAGTGGAAGATGGCTTGGTGATTATCGATCAGCATGCCGCTCACGAACGCATCATCTATGAGAAGCTGATTCATCGCACAGCAGGCGCACCGGCTGTGCGTCAAAAGTTGATTTTGCCTTTGGTGATCGACATCCCGCCTCATATCGCCTCTGAGATTCGGGAGTTGGTGGATCAGAACCTGGAGCTTTTTCAAAAGATCGGCTTTGAGCTCAAAAAGTTCAGCGGAGATTCCATAGTGATCGAGGAAATCCCGGCTGAACTCGGAGATTTCCAGGGTGGCAAAGTTTTTGTGGAAATCCTCAAACAGCTGGAATCGGAGATGGAAATCAATACGGATTTTCGGGATTCTTGGCCAAATCAATCTCTTGCAAAGCTGCCATCAAGGCCGGTAAACCGCTAAGCCGCAAGAGATGCTGAGCTTGATCAACAATCTTTTTGCCTGCCGCGTGCCATACTTTTGTCCCCATGGACGACCCTTGATCGTGAAAATGAGCATTAGCGATTTCGAGAAGAAATTCAAGCGTTTGGTATGATCATCACCATTGAAGGGCCCACCGGAGCGGGGAAAAGCTCTTTAGCGGTGGAGCTCGCCTCTGTTTTGGCCACGGAGATCATCAGTTGTGATTCTCGCCAGGTGTATCGTCAACTGGATATCGGAACAGCAAAGGTGGATGCAGAGACTCAGACCAAAGTCAAGCATCATCTGATCGACATCATCGATCCCAAGCAAAGCTACAATGCCGGAGCCTTTGTCAGCGACGCTGAGGCCATTATCAAGGATTTGGAAGCGCGGGGCAAGGTTCCCATCTTGTGTGGAGGCACCGGGCTCTATGTCCGCAGTTTGTTGGAAGGCTTATTCGAGCATCCTCCGATTGACCCGGGCTTGCGCTCCGGGCTGCGTGCCAGGCTGGAGACGGAAGGGATAGGCACCTTATATTCAGAGCTTGAGGAAATTGACCCCTCCTTTGCCATGAAGATCAGCCCGCGCGACTCTCAGCGTGTCCTCCGTGGTCTGGAAATATTTGAGGCTACGGGAAAACCACTGTCAGCGCACTGGGCAGAGCAGCAAAGAATACCTCGCTATCAGGCTTTCCGGATCCTGGTGGCTCCTCCACGTGATTTGCTCTATCAAAAGATCGATTCTCGCCTGCTTCAAATGTTGGAAATGGGGCTTTTGGAAGAGATCAGGGGCCTGCTGAAGATGGGCTACAGCTTCAATGATGCCGGACTTAAAACTATGGGATACAACGAGTTCAAGGATCACTTTCTGAGTGCTGTGCCGGCCGAAGATTGCGCCCTTTTGGCAGCTCAACACCACCGCAATTATGCCAAGCGTCAGATGACCTGGTATCGCAAAGTTACTTTTGATTTGACATTAGCGTCTCACTGCTTTAGCTTATCTGATGTCCTCCGGGCTCTGAACGCCTGATTATTGAGGTACTAACGAGGAAAATGTGCAAATCGTAGCCAAAGTTCTAAACCTGGACATATCTGATAATGACGTAAAACGTGAGCTGCGCTGCGGTGGAAACCCGCCCCAGGCTCTGCGCAGATTGATCGATCGCTGTCTGTTGCTGGCAAAAGCCACACAGCTTGGCTTCAGCGTCTCGGACGAAGAGTTTGACGTCGCGCTGATGGAACTCTTGGATGAAGAAGAGCCTTTTGGCCTTCCTGCCGGTAGCTTGCAGGATATGGATGCCGGCGAGATGGAAACCCTGCTCAAGCGGAACATCCTGATCAAGAAGTATTTGAGCTCCTTGTATCCCGCCCTCACGCCCGTCTCCGAAGAACGCTTGAAAGATATCTATAAAGACCAAATGGAGAGCTTTTGCTGCGAAGAGATGGTGCGCTGCTCGCACATCCTTATCAAAGGCGCTGACGCTCGCGAACGCGCAGCCCGGATCCGCAGTAATATCCATGATTATGATGATTTTGTCGCCATTTGCAAAGAGTCCAGCGATTGCCCTTCAAACGATTCCTGTGGCGATCTCGGCTTTTTCCCTAAAGGCAAGCTGTATCCCGAGATCGATGCTGTGGCTTTCTCGCTGTCGCTCAATCAGATCAGCGACCCATTCCCCTCGCCTCAGGGTTACCATATCCTGATCCTCACCGACCGCAAAAAGAGCGCTCCCATCCCCTTTGATGAGATCAAAAGCAGCCTGGCCCATCAGCTGCGCAGGATGGAGCGGGAATACTTCCTGATGCGCCATCTGAGCGAGCTTTACGAGGAGTATCAAGGGCAAATCATCATCTTTTCTGATGCCTACAAACCGGCTTGACGGCTTTTTTGGTTTCACCGGATTCGGAGAATCCCATGGGCCGGCTATAGGCCTGGTGATCGACAGTCCTCCCCCAAACATTGAATTTCCTCATGCAGCGCTACAAGCAGCTTTAGCACGCCGCAACAGCTCTACGCCTTACAAAACTCCACGCCTGGAAACCGATGAATACGAGATTCTCAGTGGTGTTTTGAAGGCAAAACCACTGGCATGCCGTTGTGCATCATTGTGCGTAGCCATGATGCCAGGAGCGAGGATTATGAAGCATTAAGAGATGTCTTCCGGCCCGGACACGCAGATTTTGCCTGGTATCAGAAATATCACATCTACGATTTTCGTGGCGGAGGCAGAGCTTCCGGACGCGAGACTCTGGCGCGTGTGATCGCCGCTTCATTCACGGAAGAAATCCTTGCTCCCATCAAGATTCAGACCCGCTGCGTGCAAGTTGGTAAAATGCGGATCACCGGTGACGTTTGGGATAGCGACAATCCTTTTCACTGGCCGGATGAGCATAGCAGCATAGCACTGTACTCATATCTGGATGAAGTACAAAAGGAAGGAGACAGCCTGGGCGGAATCATCGAACTCAGAGCAATGGATGTCCCTGCCGGCTTGGGTGATCCTGTGTATGCCAAGCT
>JAJOKA010000147.1 GCA_021206555.1 Candidatus Cloacimonadota bacterium
GTAAGGAATCTTTTCTGTAATCCGCTCAAAGATGCTCAGGGGCGGGGATCGCCAATCCGGATTTATACGCGGCATTAGCATAGTTCAGCAGATGGTCAGAATTTGCGATTCCGCCCATATTATCTGCCTTTTTGTATTGATCATAAGCCAGTAATTGCCGATTCAGATTGCTGTAGATCATAGCGCTCAGCAGATATAGCTGAAGGTGCTCACCGGCCTGGTGTTTGGCCTGGTCGATATACTTTAGCGCTGTCTCAGAATCACCTTTGTAGTAATACTGCTCAACCAGCAAGTAGTAGATGAAGGGGTGATTGGGAAAGCGGGGAAGAATCTCCAACAGCGTATTGATGCATTCCTCATGTTTGCTCAAAAAGGCCTGGGCAAGCGCTTTGTTATACATCAGCTCATCAGAGAGATAGACTATCTTTTGGTAGTAAGCCAAAGCCAGTCGGTATTCTCCGATTGAGATATAGCAATTGGCAATCAGCGCGGTCACGCGTTGGTCGGAAGGATCCAGCGACAGCGCGATCAGATAGTGCTGCAAAGCCTTATCGAAAGATTTGCGAGCAGCAAAAGCGTCGCCCATGGCTATCTGGTAGCGGGGATCTTTGGGGTTTTGGTCTGCCGCTTCCCGCAGAATATGCATGCCATGGATCCAGTTTGAGCGGATCAGCTCCAAAGCACGCAGCAGAGTGTTATCTTGTTCGCTCATTATTTAATCTCTTTCAGGAGTTCTTTCACAGCTCGTTCCAGCTGATTGTCCCTGCCTTGCAGGAGGTCATTAAGATGGTTTTCCACGATGATATCCGGCATAGCGCCGGTGCCTTCCATGTTTGAGCCATCCATTTTGTACCATCCGGAGCCGGGCATCCGCATTTCTGATCCATCCAGGAGGGTGAACTGCCAGGTGCCGATCACCGCGCCACTGGAGGGATATCCCACTACCTTGCCCAGTCCCAATTCTTGATAAACGATCGGAAGATCTCGCCGTCTGAAAAGGAGCGTTCGTCCACCAACACAATGGTGGGAACCTTGATGCCTCTCAGAGGTTCAGGACGGCGCGTCAGCGAATAGCGACGACTGGTGGAATAGGCGTATGTATCCTTGATCAAAAGCGATATGATCCGGTCGTGAATGCGGCCACCGGAATTGCCGCGAAAATCCAGCACCAGCGCTTCTTTGTCGTGATTGTCCCGGAAGACATCACGGAAGAAATTGTCATAATCCACATTGCCCATGGCAGGCACATGGATATAGCCCAAGCGGCCTTTGGAGAGTTCATCCACCATCTCGCGGCTGCGATTTACTCTGAAATCATACCAAAGCCGGTGTGCTTCTCGATAGCCCAAAGCGGTGCTGCGGGCTCGGATTATCCTGTCATCGCTATTGATGGTGAGGCTGATTTGCTTGCCGGCTTTGTTTGCCAAAAGCGAATCCAGAGCAGTGCTACGCGTGATCTTCACGCCTTCCAGATGCGTAATGATGTCTCCGGCCTTGATCTTGTAATAGCTAGCCAGACGCGTGTTGGGATACACTCGCGCAATTCTGATGCCGGAGTCACTCTGCTGCGAATAATCCAAATCCAGACCCAGATACGCAGCAGGACGAGAGGGAATGCCGCCTTCACGCCTGGGATAAAACCCAGTGTGGGAAGCATTGACATCACCGATCATCTCATCGATGATGGTGCCGATCTCATTTATGTTTCTGGCTTTATCGGCATAAGGACGGAACTTTTCATACATGGCATTCCAATCGATGCCGTGCATTCCGGGGTCGTAGAAATTGTCACCGAATGCGCCCCAGGCTTGTTCAAATACGCGTTTATTCAGTTCCAGGATATCGTAGCTGTAATCCACCTCAATCTTGATCTCTTGCTTTTTGGTGCCTGCTGTGTTAAATGACTTCAGGCTATTTTGCTGTTGATAATAGAGGTTAGTACCGATGAGTTTGGGGTTGCTGACGTCCCTACCCAGCCGGAACTCGTCTTTGCTGCTTTTGCCGTAGATGTCGCCCTTTTTGAGTACCACTTCACCTACACCGCCCCAAGGCTGATCAATGTATAAAAAAGTGGAGTCACTCAGAGTGCGCAGTACCCACAAGGTCGAGTTGCTACCGGTATAGATGGGGTAGAGGCGTTTGTCTATGCCTTCCCAGACGATGTCAAAGACGGGAGCGTGGGGCTCTATCACAGGTGTGGGGCTTGGCTCGGCACCGGCCTTGATCACAAAGAGATAGTCTTCATCATCGTCATCGAGTTCAAGCTCGTCTTCGGTCTCAAGCGAATCCGGAAGATCCACGGTGCTTACCGTATCTCCCAACTCGAAGATTTCCAGCCAGTGATCTGTTTCGTATTCAAACTCGTCGCGGGGCACCAGATCAAGCCTATACAGGTCACCGCCTCTGGTCATAAGGATGGAACGCTCGTCTTCGCTCCAGGTGATACTGGATGTCCAGGTGTCATCGATCAATATTCTCTTGTGAGTATCCTGCTCGAAGTCATACAAATATAGCTCACGCATGTAGTTATCATCTCTAAAGACGCTATATACGGCATGGCTCCCGGAGCGGTTTACCGCAAAGTTTGAACTCACCACCCAGGGTGTGTTCAGCGGTCTGAGATTCACAAATCCGGAGTCTGCCACAGCGATGCGGCCACTGCGTGAGTAATCCCGATAGTGGAGTTGCCAACGCCCCTTGGAGTCTTTATTGATGCGTTCTACATAGAGGCTGTCGCCACCGAACCAGTCAACCGGACTAAGGCTAAACACAGAATCCACCTCAGCAGTGAAGAGTCTGTCCTTGCCTTCATGCAGTTTACTTAGCAGCAGTTTGCGGGTATTGATGAAGTGGATGGAAGCCCAGCCGCTGTGGTCAAAGGTCAATTGCCTGGATTCTCCACCCTTGCGGGGCACCAAAAAGCTGTCATAGAGATGGTTGTAGGCGATCAAGAGTTCATTGTCCGAAACATTGTAATCAGCCATATTGCTACGCATGCGGGAGTTCACTGTAGTATATTGCCAGGTATCCTGGGCGATGCTGATGTCCAGCTTTTGGATCTGATCCTTGCCCTTCAGGGCGGGGTCATATTTGTAGATTTCATCGAAGTGTTCAAACACGATGCGGTCGTTCGCTCTAGCGATCGAGATGTCACGCGCGCTGAAGAAAGGCAGATGGCTGAGCTGCTGTGGCTTCTTGAAATTGAGTTTGTTCACTTTGAAGAGCTGAAAACCGCTTGGAGTCAGAATAGCAATAGTATAAGGCGTCGGATACATGAGAATGGCGGGGATAGCGCTCCGTGAGATCGGTCTTGGTGAGTCTGGTATATTTTCCGGTGGGCAAATCCAGCTTCCACATATCGCCATTGAGACTGCCGGTATATGCTTCGCGATGGCATCGCCATAACGGCAAAAACAATGCTCTTGTTATCCGGAGATAGCGAGGAAAAAGCTGCGCCAAACTCTCCGATCAAAGTTCCACGGCTACCGTCAATCGGCAATTTGTAGAAGGATGAACCCCACTCGAAACCATGGCGTAGAACGAGTATGTGCTTGCTATCCTTAAACCAGTCCTGGATGTTGTAGCTCTCACGGATGATTACCCTGGCATCACCGCCTTTTGCGGAGATCAGGTAGGGATAGCTCTGGCCTTCACGGTTTGAATTGAAGGCGATCCACTTGCCGTCGGGAGACCACTGCGGCCCCCATTCTGCTGCCGGAGTATTGGTTAAACGTCTGGCCACACCTCCGGCAAAAGGCACCAGCCACAAATCGTCGTCGAATACGAAACACACTTGTGTTCCGTCAGCTGAGATTGCCGGGTCTTTGGCAAACCCGGGAATCTGAGCTTTAAGATTGGGGCTTATCAATGCTATAGCCAACAGCAGTAGAATCACTCTGAACTTCATATATTGCTCCAATGGTATCTTAATCTTTTTCAATCAGCTGGATGCCGTTTTGCGGGTTTTTGATTTGGTAAACATGCTTGAGGATGCGAAAGAGTGTCTTAGGATATACTTTTGAGCTCACCAGCACGCTTTTCTTACTTGCGCTCTCGCGCTTCAGGAATGCATTGAGCTGGCTATCCAGTTCGCTCTCGCAGCGAGAGATGCGGGCATGCAGGTCAGTGATGGCATTCTCATCTTCCTCTTCTTTGAGCCGCACCATCTCCTTGGTCATTTGCATCAGAATGGCGCGGTAAAAGGGGCTGATGGCGATCTCAATCTCGGTTTCTCCGGTTCCGCCGGCAATGCCAATCTCGATATTGTTTCCCGCTTGGCACACTCCACCGGTGATACCGGAATCCTGGGATGCTCCAATGATGCTGCCATCACACGCGATCATCGAATCACGGATGCTCTCTTCAAAATCGATATCATTACGCACCAATACGCGGGAATCAGATATGCTCTTCACTTTTAGTGATCCCAATACCTGAATGCCCGGATTCCTGGATTCTGAGATCGTGCCTTCGACCCGCAAATCCTTTTCGCAGTGGATGCTGCAATTCTTCACGCTGCCATATATGGTCAGATTGTTGGCCACGGCGATGTTGCAGTTCTGGATGTCACCGGATATTTCCAGGGCTAAAGGGCTGCGTATCGGCATATCAGCGCTACAGCTATCGGCCTCAATGCGCATGAAGTTCATGATCGATATGCGCTGATGCTCATCCAGAAAGGGATATCCGGTGGCTTCGGCTATGTATTCGTTATCTTCATAGCGCACATTCTCACCCACGAGTTTGATCGCTTCGACGTCATCCACCTGCACCGGAGTGATGAGCTCGCCAAAGATATCGTAGATACTACCTTCCCGCTCAAAGATATTATCCGAATAGCTGGCCAGGCAATCTCCCTTTTGAGCGTATGAAAGCTGGGCCAGTTCAGCCAAACTAAGCTGGGACAATCGCTCAGTATTGGTACTCGCGTCAAAGTGGTAGCTTAGCTTCACTTCCCGGTTCTCCTGTTCGCTGTGGCTCACCGCGATGGGGAAGGGGACATCATATTCCTTTTCCAGGCCGCGTCGGCGCATAATCTCCAGGGCTTCTTCAAAGCCGGTCTTGATCCCTGCTTCGTCAATCAGATCCAGGATGTCCTGTTCGTTGATCAGCCTTCCGCTGCGCCTGATGGTGAGCCAGGCCGATCCCGTGTCCTGCCTGAGCTCCAGGATCACATTGCCGCTTTTGTTCTTTAGAATCTTATTCATCGATGATCCCGATTAGGTTTATCTGACGGTTCTTGGTGCCATCCCGGCGGAAAGAGTAGTAGCCGGAATCTTCATAGGTGCATATCTGCACATTTTCGATGTTGATAAATCTCAAGCCCGCGCGGATGATCTGCTGGAAGATGGTGGTGCGAATGTTCAAATGTCTGTGTTTGTTTGTGCATGGGCATAATCCCTCCGCGCTGAGGCTGGCGTTGAAGGACTCGAAGATCTCTTCACTCACCTCATAATGCTCTTCACAGATGCCTGCTCCGATGTAGGCTATGATATCTGCCGGATTGCATCCGTAAACATCCACCATGGCCTTCACGCAGGCTCCGGCAATGTTTTTTCTGGTGCCTTCCCTGGCCACTGTGCACAGCAGCAACTACTTGTTTAGTCTCATCAAAAACAGAACAGGAGTGCAATCCGCGGTGCGGATCAAAAGGAATTGATTGGGGATATTCGTGATCAACCCATCGGCTATCGCAATCTGCGGATGCTACAAGGAAACCGGCTCCGGAGTCCTCTTCGCGGCATACATGCACCAAATTGGAGTGTGTCTGCTCAGCAATTACTGTTCGAAAAGCAGGTATTATGCGTCCGGCAAGAGTAAAATCTGTTTGGTTTCGCATGATTGAGCGATAATCCGGATCAGAGTTTCCCAGATGGAAGAATATCTTGCTCATTGGTTTAACCTCAGGCGTGGCATTCTATATACCCCGGAATTGGAGTTTCGCACCAGCATTTTGAGCATATTGGTGATGAAGCGGTTTAGAATGCTGAAGCTGCTCAGGCTCCATAGAAGGCAGATAGAGGAGCAGGCCAGCATGGTATATTGGGCTCCGAATTTGGCGCTGAGACTACCGATGATCAAACTGCCGAAGGGAGACATCGACATGAAGGTCATGGTGTAGCTGCTGAGCACTCGTCCTCGCATATCGTCCGATACCAGAGATTGGATCAGAGTATTGGTGGTGGCCATGTTCATCATCATGCCAAATCCGATAAACAGCATCAAGAACATGCTGATCGGCAAAGATAGGCTGCGCGAAAAGAAGATCATCGAAGTACTGGCCAGGATGCCTACCAAAAGCAGTCTTTGCGGTAAGCCCCGAATACTGGTCTTGGAGGCCAAAACGATTGATCCGGTTAAAGCTCCGATCCCTGCTGTGGACATTAATAATCCTTGAGTGCTGCTGTCTCCACCTAAAACGTCTTTGGCGAAGACGGGTAGCAGGGTTGAATAACTCATGCCAAACAGGGTGTATATCGATAGATTCATCAAGAGATAGCGGATGGGGAAGCTGCGGTAGGCATAAGCCCAGCCTTCAGTAATCTTGCGAAAGACCGATTCTTTGTGGTGCACAAGCTTTGGATAGTTCACCTTGATCATCAGCAGGGTGATGATTACCGGTAGATAGGACGCGGCATTGATGGCAAAGCACACTCCCTCGCTGAAAAGCACGATCAGAAAACCGCCAACAGCAGGTCCGACCAGCCTTGCGGCATTGAACATGGCGCTATTGGTAGCTATGGCATTGGGCAGCATCTTTTTGTCTCCAATGAGATCGATCAAAAGGTTTTGACGAATCGGAGAATCCACCGCTTCGATGATCCCTTGAGCCAAGGCCAAAATTAGGATGGGATATTGCCGTTGGGTATTGATAAATCCCGTAAGCACCATGGTTGCCAGGATGGCATTTTGAATCAGAAAGGCAATCTGAGTATAAATCACTGTGTGATGTCGATTCCAACGATCTGCCCAGGCCCCCACAAAAGGTGAGATCGGTAGGGAGGGGATCATGGATAGAAAGCTCACCAAACCCAATAAAAAGGCGGAATTGGTAAGCCGATAGACAAACCAGCCCATCGTTGTGCGCTGGATCCAGGTGCCGATCAAGGAGATGACCTGTCCGGTAAAGAACAACCGGTAGTTGCGAATACTCAGAGACACAAAGGTCTTCCGGATAAAGCGCAGTATCACAGGATATATCTTGAGAGGTCCTCACTCTCGATCACCGGGCTTAAAACGTTGTTTACGATGCTTTTGCTGATCCGTACTTTCTTGAGTTTACTGTCCGGCATTTCAAACAGATAGTCATCCAATAAAAGTGTTGAGAATAGTGTGAAGTCTGCGGGCACCGATGTCTTCCATCTTCTCATTGGCCAGAGCCGCGAAGTGCGCTATTTCCGCAATTGCGCCATCGGTAAAGATAAGCTGCACACCTTCAGTATGAAACATCTCTATATACTGCTTGGTAAGAGCGTTTTCCGGATCACGCAGGATGCAGGTAAAATCGCTTTCCGTGAGGCTGTTCAGCTCAACCCGGATGGGGAAGCGTCCCTGCAATTCCGGGATCAGGTCGCTGGGTTTGGCCACAGAAAACGCTCCTGCAGCGATGAACAGGATATGCGAAGTATCGATCGCGCCATATTTGGTGGGAACATTGCTGCCTTCCACGATGGGCAAAAGATCGCGCTGCACTCCACTGCGGGATACGTCGATGCTACCCTTATTCTCCGTGGTGGCGATTTTGTCGATCTCGTCGATGAACACGATGCCATTCTCTTCCACAGCCTGCTTCGAGATTTCGATCACTTTGTCTTTGGGTACCAATCTTCCGATTTCGCGTTCCATAAATCTTCGCAAGGCTTCTTTCACCGTGATGCGTTGCTTCTTCCCGCTCAAGCGTCCCGGCATGATGTTGGCCAGCATATCACTGAAGTCAAAATCCAGTGATTCCATGCTGTAGTTGGTGAGAATCTCAAAATTGGGCTGAGTGTCTTCACTGAGGTCAATCTCGATTTCACGTTCGTCCAATTGCCCTTTTTGCAGTTTGACTCTCATCTTGTCGCGGCTGCGTTCCTGTCGACCCTGTTCTTCCTCGGTTAGCTTGGTGTTCTTGCTCCTGCGTTTGGGCATCAAAACGTCCAGCACAGCCTCTTCGGCCAGGTGCTGAGCGGTGTCTTTCACTTCGTCAACCATCTGTTGCCGGGTTTGGGCTACGGCATAGTTCATCAGTTCGCGAATCATGGATTCCACGTCGCGTCCCACATAGCCGACCTCTGTAAATTTGGATGCTTCCACCTTGATAAAGGGAGCGTTCACCAGTCTTGAGATACGTCTGGCAATTTCGGTTTTGCCGACCCCGGTGGGGCCAATCATAATGATGTTGTTGGGCATGATCTCGCGCCCCATTTCTCCTGCAACCTGTTGACGACGCCAACGGTTGCGCAGAGCGATAGCAACGCTACGTTTGGCCGCGGATTGCCCGATGATGTATTTATCGAGTTCAATTACGATTCTTTTGGGGGTTAATATCTTGGGATCCAGCACTTAAAGCACCTCCACGACTAATTGGTCATTGGTATATATGCAGATCTCACCGGCAATCCGCAGGGCTTCCAGCACAATCTTTTCTTCACTCATGCCGGTATTCAATGCCAAAGCTCTGGCTGCGGCTAAGGCGTAATTCCCTCCGCTACCTACGGCGATGAGGCCATCATCGGGTTCCATCACGTCGCCCACTCCACTGATCATCAGGATGCCGCTTTTGTCTCCGGCGATAAGCATTGCTTCCAACCTGCGCAGGTATTTATCCTGACGCCATTCCTTGGCCAAATCCACCGCGGACTTGCGGAGATTTCCCTTATTTACTTTGAGCTTCTCTTCGAACTTTTCAAACAGAGTAAATGCGTCTGCCGTAGCGCCCGCAAAGCCGATGATCACTTTGCCATCGTAGATTTTTCGGATCTTGACTGCTGTGGCCTTGATCACGCTATCGCCCAGAGTTACCTGGCCATCGCCACAGATAGCGGTTTTTCCTTTTCGGTGAAAGCCCAAGATGGTAGTGCCATGCATCGTGAAATTCTCAGGCATTGGGGCTCTCCTCTTCAATTTGGGAATCAGTATTCTCAGTTTCCGCTTCCGCAGTCGCGATATCAACGCTGTGTTCAAAACGCATCTCACGTGCCCGATCAAACTTCTTCTCCACGATTGCGCGCTCATCCGTACTCAGATTGGCAAGGATCAGATTGAAGATATCTTCCGTACCCAGAGTTTCTTTTTCCTGAAGGTCTTGGGCCAGTTTATCCAGCAGTCCGCGATGTTTTTGCAGAATCTCAGTGGCCTTTTCGTGCGCTTCGGTGATGATGGCGCGGATTTCCTGATCGACTATTCTGGTAGTTTCGTCGCTGTAGTTATCTCGGGAGAGAATTTCCTTGCCCAGATACACTTCACCTTGATCTTTACCGATGGTCATGGGGCCGATCTTATCGCTCATACCCCAGGCGCAGACCATTTTTTTGGCGATATCCGTGGTGCGTTCCAGATCATTGCCGGCTCCGGTAGTGAGCTCGCCAAACACCACTTCTTCTGCAGCGCGTCCCCCCAAAAGAGTTACCAAAAACTGCTTCAGATAGCTGCGGGAATAGCCGGTCTTATCGCTTTGCAGATAGTGCGTCGCACCCCCCGTAAAGCCACGAGGGATGATGCTCACTTTGTGCACTGGCTCCACCATATCC
>JAJOKA010000095.1 GCA_021206555.1 Candidatus Cloacimonadota bacterium
TCCCCGGTTTCTTCATCCACCATCATACAAGCTGTGTGCCTGCGGACAATATTTTCCTCCAGCGCCTGCTTATCAGCATACACCACTTTTCGGTTTGCCTTTTCCTCCACGGTATAAGGCTCCCCGAAACGAATCCCCCAATCAAGAAACAGTCGCAGCTTTGTCCTCATGGGATGTGTGCCGGTTTTCATTACGACAAAGCTCCCCTTGGGAATGGACTTGAGTTCATCGGCCGTCATGAGTGGACGTTCCATCATCTGCAAGGACTGGCTGGGGTCATTTTTTGCCTCTGCTGACACTGCCGCTCATGACGGTGCGGCTGCCCAGCGCCTTGCTCAATACCTCGGCTGTTTGGCTGTTAGGGGCAAAGCCACCGAAGATGGTGTCCTGGCAGTTGTCCTGTACGATTTCACTGCCTTCTCTGCCGTAGTTCTTTTCGAGCTGTGCAAGACTCTGGATGATCGGTACCAAAGTTAACCGGCGAGAGCGCCCCGCCGAAAACAAGGGTAGGATATCAAACGGCGGCATGGTTCCCAACTCATCGCAAAAAAGAACCACACGGTTTTTTAGCTTGCCGCCGTTCTCATCGGCTACGGAAAACAGTTCACGGGACAGGTTTTGAATCATGAGTCCGGCCATGAAGTTCTTTGTCTGATCTTCCTCCGGGAGAATTAAAAAAAATGGACTCGAGCAAAATTGCAAAACCTGGCCATGAAATGATAAGGCTTTATCTTTTGACCCCAATACGGGCTACAGCTATACCAGCAATGAAACCGGCCTGTATATCCTGAAATTGATGAGTATGGGCAAAACCAAAGCGGAAATCCGCGCCGAGATCATGGCAGAATATGATGTGTCAGAGGACAATTTCAACAGTGATTACGAGCACTACCTCTTGATGCTTGAAGCTTTGAGCCTGGTGGAATACTGATGGACACAATACGCACAAATCCTGACCTCTCAAAGCTTAAGGTCACTATAGCCGTCACCGGGCTCAAGACCGGAGACAATCCTCAACCCGGTGTCGCGGTGATTCGCAGCATCCGCGCGGCAGGCTTTAGCGGTAAGATTATCGGTTTGGTCTATGACTCCATGGAATCCGGAATCTATCTGGAAGATTTGGTGGACGCGGTGTACCAAATGCCTTATCCCTCTGCCGGAGCCGAAGCTTTCTTGGCCCGGATTGAGTACATCATATCCAAACAAAAGATCGACGTGATCATCCCCACGCTGGATGCTGAAGTAATCCTCTATATCCGTCTCAAAGAAGAACTGATGAAGCATGGCATCCACAGTTTTTTACCAACGGAAGAGTGTTTTCTCATGCGGGATAAGACCAAGCTGGCCACATATTTCCCACCCAAAGGAATTGCCGTTCCAGAAACTACACTGATCAGTGAAGCCAGCCAGATTATCTCCAGCAAGGATCAATTCCCGATGATGATCAAAGGCCGCTATTACGAAGCTTTCAAGGCCAACAATGTGGAAGAAGGCCTGAAGTATTTTTACGATATTGAGAGCCGTTGGGGCTTGCCCATCATCCTGCAGAAACTGGTTCCCGGTGATGAATACAACATCGTGATCGTGGGTGGTGATGAGGCGGCAGTCTGGGTATGTGCCCCAGAAGAACTGGTGATCACGATAAGCAAAGGCTTGGCGGCGTGGTGGTGAATAATCCTGAGCTCTTCGACTTTGCCACCAAAGTGATCGCCTTACTCAAATGGCGCGGCCCTTGTGAGCTGGAAGTGATGCGGGGTTACGACGGTCAGTATTATCTGATCGAGATCAATCCGCGCTTTCCGGCCTGGGTGCGTCTGGCCGAAGGCAGCGGACAGAACCAACCTGCAGCAGTGGTGCTCAAAGCCTTGGGAGAAGAGCTATCTCCCTTGCCGGCATGCAAATCCGGAACTCTTTTTATCCGTCACGCGGAAGACATCATTGCGGACATCTCGGTGATGGGCGAAATCTCAGCGAAAAGTGAATTGATCAGAAGGTAAGATACATGAAAAAGACATATATTGCCCCCAATATCGAGCGCAACAGCGCGGGAAACATGAACAAATATGGCGCCAAAAGCGTTGTGCGCCATCAGGATAAGATCGAAGGAGTTCCCATCAATGATTTGGTACGGGATTATGGTTCTCCCCTGATCGTGCTCAGTGAATCTCAGATGCGCAAGCGCTATCGCAGATTGCAGGACACCATGCAGATGCATTATCCCAAGGTGGAAATGGCCTGGAGTTACAAGACCAATTACCTGGCCGCTGTTTGCAATATCTTCCATCAGGAAGGAGCTCGGGCTGAGGTGGTCTCAAAAATGGAATACGAGATGGCCAGAGCGCGGGGCATTGCGGGCAAAGACATCATTTTCAACGGTCCCGGCAAAAGCCCTGAAGCCCTGAGAACGGCCATCGAGGAACATGCCCTGATCCACATTGACCATCTGGATGAACTGTATCTGATCGAAAAGCTGAGTCGTGAGTTAGACGTGCAAGCCCAGGTGGCCATCCGGGTAAATATGGACACAGGAATCAGTCCCCAGTGGACCCGCTTTGGTTTTTAACTATGAAAACGGAGAGGCTAATCGCGCCATCCAGCGCCTGCTTTCTGGTAAAACCATGAATCTGCGTGGTTTACACACTCACATCGGCACCTTTATATTGGATGCGAATGCCTATTATTGGGCGGCCAAAGCTTTGCTGGATCTGGCCACACGCATTGAACAGGATCACGCCATCGTTCTGGACTACATTGATCTGGGCGGTGGCTTTGCCTCGCAAAACACACTGCATTCACAATATACGCCCGGAGAGTTTGCCTCACCATCCTTTGATCAATATGCCACCGCCATCGGTAATGCTTTTAATGAATCACACTTTGTGAGCGAACATCTGCCCACTTTGGTGCTGGAAACCGGTCGGGCTTTGGTGGATGAAGCCGGCTACATGATCTCCAGTGTGTTGGGCAAGAAGAACTTGCCCACCGGTGAACGAGCCATCATCCTCGATGCCGGAGTGAACACCGCGATCACAGCGTGGTGGTACAAACTGAAAGTCAGTCCCACCCGCAGCTTCCCTGGAGCATACCAAAATACAGTATTCTATGGCCCGTTGTGCATGAACATCGATATCATCCGACCCGCTATCCCCTTCCCGGACTTGCATTTTGGCGATAAAGTGCTGATAACACCGGTGGGCGCATACAATAATACCCAATGGATGCAGTTCATCGAATATCGCCCGCAAATCGTGATGATCACAGAAACCGGACAAACCGAGCTGATCCGGGAAGCAGAAAGCTTGCAGGACGTGACCAACAGAGAGAGAATCCCGGAACACCTGAGAAAGATTTGATGAAGCCCGGCAATCTATCGGCCTTTATCCGGGCCATCCCCAATGCCTATTCTGCTACTTTGTATTCAGATAGCTGGGCTATCGGTCTGGCCTTGATGGCGCTCACCTTTGTCTCTCCCATCGTGGGACTGGCTGGGATTTTGGCTCTCTTGACGGCAATGCTGGCTTCACGCGGATTGGGCTTTGAAGCTTGGGATTCTGCCAGCGGAGTGCTGTCCTTCAATAGCCTGCTGATCGGTTTGGCCATCGGATATTACTATCCATATAGCGGAGCGGCAACCCTGAGCGCGCATTTCTTTGGATTGCTCATCATCGCGGCACTGGCCACCTTTTTCCTGTATGTGGGGGTAAACTATCTCGTTCAGAGTCTGTTTAAGATACCCTCCATGAGCCTGGCCTTCTCTATTGCCGCAGTATTCTTCTGGTACTATCTGGTGCGAGGGGGATATTTTACCGGGCTAAACTTCCAGAAGCCCTTGCTCTTCACTCATCAATTGCAGCTCAGCTGGTTTTGGCAGGACTATTTCCTGAGCCTGGGCAGCATCATGTTTGTGCCGGATGTGATTTCGGGGATCATGCTGGCTGTGGTGCTCTTCATGATCACGCGCATTGGCTTCATGCTGTCCCTGGTGGGCTGGAGTATCTGCTATGCGCTCTTGCAATATACCGCTCTGGGCAGCACTTACGGGATGTTCTTCCCCGGTTTCAATCTCATATTGATCTCGATGGCGGTGGGCTCAGTGTTCCTGATCCCGGGCAAAAGCTCATATCTATTGGCCATCTTTGCCACAGTCGTGGGCTTCCTTTTGGCCTACGCGATGTCCGGTAAATACTACTATTCAGATCTCATGTCCGGCCGTCCATCCTTCCTGTATTTACCCATCTTTGCCTTTCCTGTAAACATCGTGGTGATAGCTCTGATCTATGCCATGAGATTGCGGCTGCAACACCGCTCTCCGGTGCTCAATGACTATGGCATCCTGCACCCGGAAAAGGCTTTGGATGCCTATCTATCCAGATATCGACGCTTTGCCAGCGCGGGAGTGCCCCAAATCCAGATGCCGGTTACCGGACAGTGGCTGATTACGCAAGGCCACAACGGCGCGCATACTCATAAAAAGGAATGGGCTCTGGCCTGGGATTTTGAGATGGTGGACAGCACCGGCAAGAAGTATTCCCAGCATCAGGAGTCTTGCGCAGACTACTACGGCTTTGGCAAGGCAGTTTACGCGGCAGCAGCAGGATACGTGAGCAAAGTGGTTAACAGCATACCGGATAACCCTATAGGCACAGTAAACACAATTGACAATTGGGGAAACTATGTGAGCATCAACCACGGTTACGGCTTTTTCACCCTTTACGCTCACCTCAAAGAAGGCTCCGTCAAACTTGCCGAAGGGGACTATATCAAGATGGGAGAAAAGGTAGGCCAATTGGGAAACTCAGGAAGATCATATGTTCCCCACTTGCACTTCCAAGCCCAAGCTGCCATTGACGCCGGTTCGCGCACCATCTACAGCCATATCACGAACTACAAAGTCATGCAGGCAGACGGTTACCGTTTTGTCGCCAGTGGCGTGCCCGAAGAAGGAGAGATGGTCTCACCTCTGGTTCCGGAAAAGGATCTGACCAATATCCTGCGTCTGGGATATGGCCAGACTCAGCGCTTCGAGGTGGAGGATAGCTCCGGTACTAGAGAGGAAAGCTGGAAGGTGGAGCTGGATCTGGCAGGAAACCACAGCATTGTGGCCAATAATGGCAGCAAGCTGGATTTCTCGGTGTATCAGGGCATCTTCAACGTGTTGAACCTCACCGGCAAACGACGCAGCGCGCTTTCAGCCTTTGCCCTGGCCGCCGGACGCATACCCCTGGGTCGAGAATCAGAGCGTCTCCTGGCATGATGAACCCAGCCTGTCGGTCGCCATGAATCCCCTTTTTCAAAAACATCACGCTCTTTTTGATCCCCTTCTTCAAGCCCATCCGCATGCTGAATACCGCCACTATGACTACTATGGATAAAGTACTTGAGATAAGAGGCAATACCGAACTCTCGGTCATGGGACTGCGGGTGGTAAACTATCAAACGGTATTGAGACTGAGCAGAGACAGCGGTATCAGAGAGATCATTCTGACGCGCGAAGGCAAGACCCTGCTGAAAGCGAAACAAATCGAAGACAAGGAGAACAGCAATGTCTAAATACCCCCTAATCCTGATCATCATCCTCTGTAGCACATGGCTGCTTAGTGCCGCCAATATCCAGGATTCCTATCTGGCCGAAGCCCGGGGTGACTATCAAAACGCACTAAGCATCACCCAGGAACTCTCGCGTCAGGATGCCGATGAAGTGTTCTATACTATACGCACGGCCTGGCTGAAATACCTGCTGGGGCATTACAATGAGGCCAAGACTCTGTATCAGCAAAGCCTCGCAAAGCTGGATCACGCGGACGCGCACTTGGGCATCATCAATTGCCATCTGGCCCTGGGAGAATGGGATCAAGCGCGTAGCCGGGCTGATCAGCTCCTAAAAAGCGAACCCCGCAACAGCATTCTGCTCTCCAAAGCTGCCTATGCCGCATACATGAAACAGGACTATCAGGTAGCAGCAGAGTACTTTAGCCGCATCGTCGCCCTCTATCCCTGGGATCTGGACAACCGAGGCTATCTGGTAAACAACCTCTACCTCAGCGGGAACATCCCTGAAGCCAAAAAACAGTATCAGATCCTGAAGAAGTATGCTCCGCAATCGCAGATGGTGATCGACTATAAAAGCATTCTGGACAATTAATGAAGTTACTGAGCTCTCTGCTGCTATTGCTATGCCTGACTCTGCTTTGCGCTCAAGGCACCTCTTCAGACTTGCAAAGTCTGCGATTAAAAGTGGCGCAAAACCCCATTGATGCGGAGTCCCGGCTATCGCTGGCTTACCAATTGATGCTTTCCGGCAATAGCGCAGAAGCATTGAAGCACTATGAAACCTTGCTGAAGCAGGATCCGGAGCACGCGCAGGCCATGGAAGGCAGCCTCTGGGCTTTGCAAGTGCAAGAGCGCTATCAGGAAAGCGTGGAACGGGCAAGAGCCTTTCTGAAGCATAGCCCGGAGCACAGCAGCATACTAAGCTACCAAGCATATGGTCTGTCTCAATTGGGCTTACACCTAGCCGCTCGGGCTCGATATGCCAGAGCTGAGCTGCTGGCCAGGGACGATGCTGCAAGGCAAAGCGCAAAGCTTGGCCTGGCCTGGGAATACATATACTTGCAGGATCACCCTTCGGCCATGGCTATGCTTGACAGCTCCCAGGATCCCCAAGCTATGGAGTTCCTGAATAAGGCCAGGCTGAAGCTATCCTTGGGGGCTAGCACGAACTATGATGGCCTGAACAGTGGCACTCTCACAGTTGCTCTGCATAAAGCCCAATGGGGCCTTGCAGCATCCTATGAAGAGCTGCTGCTGGATGGCTCCCGTTTCCGTAAGAAGCTTGGAGCCACAGTTGATTGGCAGAATCCCGTGGCCAACCTGAAAGCAAGCGTCAACACTCTCAGCGGAAGGGATAAGCGAGCTGTACTCCGGCAGTTCTCTACAGCCTCTCCATGCAGCCCATCTTCTATCTGGATCAACTGCTAGTAAAGCCATCCCTGACCGGGCACTATGGCAGCTACCATCGCTTTGATATCCAGCAGGCCGATCTGGGCTTGCAGATCAGTGGTGACCGCCTATCCGGAGGCTACAGCTTTTCCACGCTCTATCAGGATAATGACGCTTTGGATAGCGATACACAAGAACAGCTGCACAGCGCTAACCTTGGAATCAAAGCCTACAAGGACGCCTGGCTAAGAGCATATCTCTACCTGGGAGAAGCTGCCTGGTGGACAAACCCCTACGGAATTATCTATGACGATTTTGAGGCTAATAGCACCGTCTATGGCTCTCTTTATCCAGCCCCATCGGAAAGAAGATGGGAATCCTAATTTACAGCCAAATCGGAACACACAATGATGAAACTGATTTCAGCTCTGCGCTCACCCTTTCTTATAGCATGTAGTCTGCTGCTGGGACTGATCCTCAGCTCCTGCAATCTGCGAGAGGACATCCTGCTACCTCCAAACCTGGATCCTAAGGAATACGTTCTATCCAGCCGCATTCAGGTCTATTCCGACCATCTAATCCGCTCTGAGAACGATGACAGCTATCTCTATCTGCCCAAAGAGAGCATCTCCGATTCCCTAATCTGGTATGGTGACGAGATCGCTTTCGGTCGCGTGGAAAACCTGCTGGCCAGAAACACCCTGGCTTTGGCCGAAGGCTCCACTAAGCTCAGTGATAGCTATCGGGTAGGGGTGTTTCGCGACGGTGCCTTCATCAGCTTTGATAATGCCGATTCCTTTGCCACCATCTATACGGATTTGAACCGTAGTAGCAACCTGGGCAGCGCAAGCCTGATCTCCTTTGAATATCTGCTGGAAGCCGAGAACATAAGCATCTATCCTTATGGCAAGAAGCGGGTTTTCTTTGAGATCGACGGTACCGGAGATTACGCTTTGGCAGAGCTTTCGGACAGCATGGAGCTGGTAATCGAAGCAAGCGATAGCGCGGTGCAGGGCATTCTGAGAGACGGCAACACATTGCTGCAAGTGTTTATCCCCGCTGAGTTTACCACTGAAATGGGACAAAGCGTAATCAGTTTGAAGGATAGCCTTGAACCCCAGCAGTTGCAAACCGTGCAAGAACTCTATCAAGGCTTTGCCATGCTAAGCAAAGTACTCCAAGTAACTACCGAGCATACCGGCAATAGCAGCCATCCGCCAATCATTCACTATTCCATACCAGGAAATAGAAGCATTGGCACCCAGTGGTTGAAGATGGATAATGGCAGGATCGATAGCTGGGCTGAAGGCGAAAACACCTGGCTCATGCAAGAGAACAAACTGATCAGCTTTATCAATGGCAGTGGCAGTTATTTCCTGCTGGAGCCATTGACAGAGCAAAACACGCTGCGCGTCAGCCTGGATGGGAGCTACAATCAGATTTACATGGAGGATCTGTGGCTGGATTTGAAGGACACCGTTGCCCCCGGCATTGATCTGGAAATCACCGCCAATCCTGCCACCCAGGACATCATGCAGGATTACTTCGGACTCCGGCCATACACCCACTACGGCCAACTGCAAGCCTATCAGATCAGCTTCAAACAAGGCTCTGAGACCCTGGAAAGCCTGCCGGATGACGGATGGTTGGAATTTGGCTTTGCCACGGACTACCACGATCCCTCAAACGCTCGTCTGATGAGGATCTATCGCGATCCCACGCAAGACATCATCAGCTATAAGACTCACGCGAATGCCTATGATGACACTCATTTCAGCAGTGAAGATGCTTTCGTTTACACCGGCATCAGCGCTTCCGGGATATATCTCTACGGTCACATCACTGAGCACAATGGCACTCAGCAAGTTCCATGCGTGAAGGACAAGCTGTATCTGCAAATGGATCAAACCACAGTGAGTTATCAAGATAGCAACCCACCCTGCACAGCAATCAGATTGGAGTATAAAGCTAACGTGGAAGCCGGACATCCCTGGCTGAATGAACTGCCCCATTTTTTGACTAACTCCCAGTCTATCATGGAGATTGAGAGCATTGATAGCAGTTCTGATGCCTTGCCCCAGAATCTCTTTTTGCAAACCAGGCTTAGCGGCAATCCCCAATCCGTGATAAATATCTCTCTCCTCCCGGGCTATCCCAAGTTCATCCGCTACCAACGCGGTAACACCTTGGAACACAATAGCTTCCTCTATGCTGATGGCACATTAAGCATTTCTCCGGCCTACGCGGGTTACCTCATCAATGGCAACAACCTACTGGAAATCGGCAATAACCGCAATCTGGCCATGTTCCCCAGGATGGTCTTTGACGATTATGACATTGAGCTATATCTGAGTTCCGCTACTCCCATGCCCCCCAGCACCTTGCGCATCGAGAAGAAAAGCAACCTCAACGATCCCTATCAGGTGCTGCAACAGCAGTACGATCTGGAAAACCTCAGCTCGGCCTACAGCTTTGAAGTGCTCAATAATCCCGGCTTCTACCAGAGCTTCCAGCCCTATGTGCGCGTCAAGCACCAATCCCGATCCCAAGACCTGCTGCTGAGTGTGTCCGATAACCCATATTACCGCCTTTACAGCTATCCTGAGGGTAGCAATGCTGATGGTTGGCATTTCTCAAATGCCGATGGGCATTATGCCTTCGTGTTACCCCATGACGCGGAGTATGCCATCGTGCGGGATAACAATCCCCCACACCGGCATTGAGACGATCCCCATAGCCGGCAGAGACGCGCATCTATCCTTGT
>JAJOKA010000029.1 GCA_021206555.1 Candidatus Cloacimonadota bacterium
GTCTGTTCAGAACAGCCCTCGATCTTCGGGCGGCAATGACTTCAAACAGCGGGTCAGGGGCTCCTCCCTCGGAGTTCATGCTGCTAACAATGGTCTGAATGCTTGCAAAACTTGAGGGCTACGATAAACTCAAGCAAGCTCGGGAACTTCGGGCAGCATGGACTTCGAGCAGCGGGATTGGGGGAGTGAATAGTGATCTGCATGCTTGCTGCTTGAACTCCAATCCTTCGGATAGAAGTCCAAGGGGGAGGGCGATCCCGCTGCTCGAAGTCGAAAGCGCTTGATACCCTCGACTTCGATGCGGGACTTAAGAGATGAGTGTGGCTGGTTTGGCTTCACGTAAAATGGATAGCGCTTTCAAACCGAGGGATATTGGTCAGATCCTTTCGAAACGGGTCGTGAAGTGCCGCATGATGGGGGCTTCCCAGGTGATCTTCAGGCCGCGGTAGCTCTCCCGCTTTTGCCAGATCTCGTTTAAGCCCCAAGCCACGATCTGCATGTGGTTATTGGTATAAACGCGGCGGGGGATGGCCAGACGCAGAAGCTCCAATTTGGGTGGGCGCTCTTCCCCGGGAAACGGGGATCACGATCGGCCAGGACCGTGCCAATCTCCACTCCGCGCACTCCAGCTTCTTCATAGAGAGCCACGCCCAAGACCTGAGCAGGATACTCTGTCTGCGGAATATGGGGGAAAAAGGCTTTAGCGTCCACATAGATGGCATGACCACCGGCGGGTTCCACGATCGGGATCCCATAAGCCCTGATCAGATCTCCCAGATAGGCCACTTGCGAGATGCGGGCATGCAGATAGTCATATTCTGTGCTTTCCATGAGCCCTGCCGCGAGGCATTCCATGTCGCGTCCACTCATGCCGCCATAGGTGATAAATCCTTCAAAGATAATGCCATAGGTGCAGCAAGCCTGATAGACCTTTTCATCTTTGAGCGCGATGAAGCCACCGATATTGATGATGGCGTCCTTCTTGGCGCTCATGGTCATGCCATCGGCAAAGCTGAACATCTCTTTCACGATTTCTTTGATGCTGCTGTCCTGATAGCCATCTTCCCGAACCTTGATGAAATAGGCGTTTTCGGCAAAGCGGGCGGAATCAAAGATCAGCGGAATCCCATGCATTTTGCACACGGCTGCCACGTCTTTGAGATTCTGCATGGATACAGGCTGTCCGCCACCGGTGTTGCAGGTAACGGTGTGGATCACCATCGGGATTTTGCTTTTGCCATATTGGGCGATGCAGGCTTCCAGCTTATTAATATCTATATTGCCCTTGAAGGGGTGCTCTTTGCTTTGGGCTTCCGGAACCTCTATGGTGCAATCCACAGTCACCGCTTTGCGATATTCGATGTGCCCTTTGGTGGTGTCAAAATGGGCATTCCCGGGGATGACGTCCCCTTCTTTGATGGTGGCCGAAAACAGCACGTTTTCCGCAGCGCGACCCTGATGGGTGGGCAGGACGTAGGGAAAGCCCAAAAGCTGTTGTATCGTCCTTTGCATTTTGAGGAAACTCTTAGACCCGGCATAGCTTTCATCGCCCTTCATCAAGGCAGACCATTGATGATCGCTCATGGCTCCCGTTCCGGAATCGGTCAGAAGATCGATATAGACATCTTCCGCGGCCAGGTTGAACAGGTTAAAATCCGCTTTGGCAATCTTTTTGCACGCGTTCTTCGCGACTCAGCATTTTGAGAGGTTCCACCATTTTCACACGCCAGGGTTCGGCATAAGGCATCTTGCTCATGTGTTCTCCAGTTCTATCTTATTTTAATTTTTGTAATAGGGATTTGAGCTCTTCGAGCTCCTGTGGGTTCTTGTATTCCAGAGTGATCTTGCCTTTGCCTTTGTGCTCTTTCACGCTAACTTTGAGGCGGAAAAGATGGCTCAGTTCGCCTTCCAGGCTACGAGTAAGCGCTGTCTTGGCCGGAGTGTCATGACCGCGCTGCAAGCTCTCGACAAAGGTCTTGGCCTTGTCTTCGGCCTGACGGGTGCTGAGTTTATACTTGATCACATGCTGCGCGAAGAGGATCTGATATTGAGGATCAACACTCAGAACAGCCCGGGCATGGCCTGGGCTAAGCTCTCCTGCTGCAAGCAGATCCAGCACTTCTTCCGGCAATTTGAGCAGACGCAAGGAATTGGTGATCGTGGCCCGATCTTTGCCCATCACCTGGGCAATCTGCTGATGCGTGAGGCCATAATCCTCGGCCAGAGCGGCATAGGCCATTGCTTCTTCGATGGGACTGAGGTCTTCACGCTGGATGTTTTCGATGATCGCCAGCTGCAGCTGTTCCTTTTTGGATACTGAACGGATGACCACGGGAACGGCATCCAATCCCGCCAGTTTAGCCGCTTGCAATCTGCGTTCTCCGGCGATGAGCTCATAGTCTGAACCTTCGCTTTTGGTAACGATGATGGGTTGGATGATACCATTTTCGGCGATCGAGGCCGCAAGCTCTTTCAGGCTTTCGGGATTGAACTGTTTACGTGGTTGATAGCGGTTGGGTTTGATGCGCTCGATAGCGATGGTGCCAAGGCCGGTTTTCACCGTTTCCTTGCTGTCATTATCCGGAATCAGGGCGGAAAGTCCGCGTCCGAGGTGTTCGTTAATCATCTGTTCTCCATCAGTTGTGCGGTCGATTACTTCATTGGCCAGGCTGAGATAGCTCATCGCGCCCGGGGAGCCGGATATCATACAAAAAGATCGGTTTGCCAAAGCTGGGCGCTTCGGTGAGCTTGATATTGCGCGGAATCACGCTGCGAAAGACCTTTTCCTTGAAATAGCGATGCACTTCTTTGGCCACCTGCATCGAGAGATTCACCCGTTTATCAAACATGGTGAGCAGGATGCCCCAGGGATATTGAGGCTGGGATTTGAGATTCTTCTGAATCAGTCGAATCGTGGTGAGGAGCTGGCTAACCCCTTCCAGGGCATAGTATTCGCACTGAATGGGCACCAGCACATCGGTGGAAGCTGTCATGGCATTCACCGTGAGCAAACCCAGAGATGGAGGGCAATCGATCAAGATATAATCCCACTCATTGAGGATGGGCTGCAAAGCCTCTTTCAGCTTGTGCTCGCGCGCAAACTCGTGTACCAGTTCGATCTCCGCTCCGGTAAGATTGATATTGCCCGGAACGCAAAAGAGATTGGTGGTAGTGGTGGGCAGGATGCACTTGTGGATGGGCTGTCTGCCGATCAAGGCATCATAGACCTGCAAATCGACCTTGTCTTTTTCGATGCCCACACCGCTGGTGGCATTACCCTGAGGATCCAGATCGATCAGCAGCACGCGCTTTTCCAGCACTGCCAGAGCAGCTGCCAGGTTCACTGTGGTCGTGGTTTTACCCACTCCACCTTTTTGGTTTACTATCGTTATAATCTTCGTCATATCGTCCGTTTTTCTTATCGTCTCATCAGTTCTCGTTGGGCGACGGCGATCAGGCGTCGTCTCCCGATGTGCTCATCTTCACGATCAAGCAGGGTCTCATAGCTCATTCCTTCCAGATCATCCAGAGAGCGGGATTTGTACATCAGCAGGCTGCCGGATGGCTTCAAGAGACGTCTCAGCGGAGCGATATACCGCTCTTCCAAAGCCACTGCCCGGCACAGAATGACGTCAAAACTCGGACGCCGCGCCATGAAAGCATAATCTTCCACGCGCGCGCTCATCACAGAAGTTTCGCTCAGCTTCAGCGCTTCCACCATTTCCTGTACCGCGCGACACTTTTTCTGAATGCTGTCCAGCAGCACCATCACGCAATCTTCTTGCACTATCTTGATGGGAATACCCGGCAGTCCCCCACCGGTTCCAAAATCCAGGACGGTCTGTCCCTTAAAATCCAAAGTTTCCATGGCAAGCAGACTGTCAAGAAAATGCTGTAACCAGTAGTTTTCTGCGGGCATTTTGCGCGATACCAGGTTCACAATCTTGTTCTGCGCCATGAGTAATTTGAGATAGTGGTCAAAGACCCCCATCAGATGAGGGATATCAGGAAATTCCCGGCTTTTCAGATATGCTTCGAAGATCTCTTTTTGGTAGATCATGGTGTGTCCTTTGGCAGATTACGCAGTAAGGCCTGAATCAGGAAGGATTCATCTGCCGCAAATCCTTGCAAGGCTTGTTTGGCATCCTCGGACTCATAGGCCGCAATGGAGCGCACCACTAGGAAGCGGAGGCGCTCGTTTCCAGATTCCGATGCTGAGAAAGCAGCCTCAGTCCGGCTTCACTTTCCAGATTTCCCAAAGCCGAGATGCAACTGGCCAGATAGCGTCCTTCGTTCAAAAAGTCTTCCAGATGGGATAGCAGACGCTGGTCTTTCACACCGGCTAAAAGTGAGATGACATTCTTGGCCTTCAGCGAATCCGGACTGTTTACATAGTCAAGGATTTTGGTTTGAAAGCCCTCGGAGCCTCTCAGAAAAGCATCGATAGCACGGTATTCCAGGCCGGATTGACTACCCAGTTTGTTTTCCAGGATATAGGGCTCCACTTCTTCCGCGCGAGCCAGCATAATTTCACGGGCTTTGCGCACCCGGTTCACGGCTGAACCTACTTCCCATTCAGCAGCAGCGGCAAAGATGTCGGTTACAGGAGCGTCAACAGCCGGTGGGTCAAGTTCATCAACATCTGATACTTGCTGATCCTCAGCCAATACGTTCAGCTCAATATCCCGACCGATGCCATAGTTTCCTTTCACCCAGGTGCTGTCGTTTGCCATCACTCCTTCGGGATAGATATCGTTACCACCGGCATCCAGGAAGAGTCCGATGCTTCCAGTGCTGCGACTGAAAGCGCCATGCGCATAGTTTTGGGCTTCTTTCCTTTCATAGCGGTCATTGCCGGATTTGTCCACAAAGATGCCCAGGGAATTGGACAAGCCCAAACCGTTGCCACCATGGATGGAATAGGCATCATTACCTCCCGCATCCACCAGCATACCAAAGCTCCAATCGTGCCGGCTCCCTGACCGGGTCCATTTCTGCTATAATAAGCGTCATCACCTTCGTGGTCATACAAAAATCCCGATGCCATGTGGATGCCCGAGCCTTGCGGGTAGTAAACCGCGTTATACACGTCGTTACCGCCTTCATCGATCAAGACTCCGGTGCTGTACCAATAGCCCACGCCCTGGGCATAAACCCCACCCATGTATCTGTCGTTTCCAGCTTTATCATAGAGCAATCCCAATCCTCCCGCTAAAGCAGGACGCAGACCGAAGCCCATTCCCTGACCCATCGTGCGAAAGTCGTTTGGCATCAATGGCGCGTGGGTGTATTTGCCACCCAGATAGTAGAGATCGGAGCCATCTCCATCCCGAAGCACACCCGCTCCCAGAGTGGAACCAAAAGCCTGGCTCATCGTATGAGCCCGATAGACGTCATTGCCCAGAGTGTCCGACAAGAGATACACACCACCGATCGCGGCAGCCTGAGAAAAGAGACCACCTTGATAATAGTCATCTCCCGAAAAGTCGATGTGCACACCCATTCCCAAAGCAGCCGCGAAGGAAAAATCACCCAATTGGTAGACATCATCTCCATTGCCATCATTACTATAGCCCAAGCCGGCCAGGGTCAGGAAGAAGGGTTCGGAACCCCGATAGACATCGGCACCAAAGAAATCACTGAGAAAATAGAAGGGGTATTTCGCGGAAGTGACGAAAGGCACTTCATAGACGTCGTTGCCAGCAGGATCGATGATGGCGCAGAGGCGTTCTTTGCCCAGGATGGGGTGAGTGGAGGCATTGTAAGTATCGTCCATGATGCTGCCGATTACCATCAAGCCCCAGGGACTTTTATGAAAGATCGGCTTGGTGTTGGTCAGTTCCAGATAGTAAACAGCGGTTTCCAGCATCTCTGCCCAGATCCGATATTCATAGGCTGCCTTGCCCAAAGCCAGGCCACCACTTTTTCCAATAGATCAGCCATCCGTCCTAAGTCCATATCATTCAGCCAGGGGAGCTGGTGCTTTTCAAAGTAAGCCCGGTAATCTTCTGTATGCTCTTCCTCCAACATCAGCTGAAGGCAAAAGGCTTGCAAAGTGTCCAATTCAGCCGGACTGAGATCATCAAAAGCAGCGTCCATCAAGGGCTCAAGCTCACTGAATGCCCTTTCCAGATAGCGGAAGATATCTGCCGGTTTTTTGATCCCATCAGCAAACTTGCGGATTTCCTCGTGCCGGGATTGACTTGCGGCTATGCCCCCTACCCCAAAAGCAATGCTACAAAGCTCTTCCAGGATGTCTCCGTGATAATCCACACTCATCACCTGCCGCAGGTCACCGAACAAAGGCAGAGCGTCCAAGCCACCTTGCAAAACCTGCATATGCCAATCTGACTTCAGACGCGTGGATGGATCCCAATCGCGATAGAACTTCGTATGCTCCGGCAAAAGCTCCGCTTCGGCCAGCATGTTTTCCAGCTCGGATAATTCATCCGCGCTGAGCACAGAATAAGAAACAAGTGAAGCTTGGGCACATAGAAACAAGGGTATCTGCATGATACACAGCATGATGACAAGGGACAGCACTTTCATTTTAACCTCTTGTGAACAAGACTTGATAATCGGCCAATTATTGTCAATCTATCTTTTTGGGGGGTTTCGAATGTTGGGGTTTTATGGAACGCAGATGGGACGGATTGAACGGATTTGCATTGATCCTTTTGGTGGCACGCGGATTACGCGGATTACGCGGATTCTTGAGTTTTCAGGTCTTAGCATCGGATTGTTGCTCATGGCTCGTTCTCTGCTTTGGCTCAGCTTTACCTCATGATCCTCTCGAGATATGAGGAGAACATGAGCAAAGCATTAGCCGGAATAGCGCGAAGAGAGAGAGTAACTGAGGATTGAGCTGCGGGATGCCGACACTCTAAAACCCCAAATTCAAACAGATCATATAGATCATGGTAAGCACATGGATCAGAGTTCCACCAACAGAATCAGTGCAAATCCGTTCAATCCGTTCGATCTGCGTTCTATCTAACAAAGAGGAAAGAGGAAAGAGGACTTGAAAGAGTGATTAGGGCTTATGATTCGATCAGGCCTTGCCCGCCGACACTCTAAAACCTTAAAACTCTAGAATCCGCGTAATCCGCGTGCTATTTACTAATCTGCGTTCATCTGCGCTTTTATCCGCGTAAATCTGCGGGAAACAAGAAGGGCGGAACAGCGTCCGCCCATACTTCAAAGGATCAGCATGTCAGGCTGCTTTATTTCGCGTATGAACAATGGCAAGTCCGGCCAGCAAAGCCAGTAGGGTAATTCCCAATCCGGCCATCGAGAGCATTTTGCTCTTTTCATAGCTTTGTGGGGCAAAGATGAGTTCCAGCTTGTGTTCACCGGCAGGTACTTTCACACCCCGGAGCACGTAGTTTACGGGATATATCGGAACTTCGCTGCCATTCAGATAGGCTTTCCAGCCTGCCGGGTAATACACCTCAGAAAGTACCAGCAAGGCTGCTTTATCAGTGCTGAGTTCATAGGTCAATTCATGCATTTCGGCCTTGCTTTGGATCACAGTAGATACACCGGGAGCTTCGAGGCCATCGATCGGGCTTTCCAAAAGGGCGGTCGTGGCGGGATCAAAATCCACATCCCACAGGGCTTCCAGCACGGCTTCGGGGCTTTCTTTGACGATCGCTTCGCGCGCGAACCAGGCTCGGGGCAGAGCAAAGAGATTCTGATAGATACTGACTTTGCCATTACTGAACACCGGACGCAGGTTTTGCAGCATCGAGCCATAGGGGATGGAATCCGGAACCACGATGTACTTCGTGGAAAGCATGTTCATCACGGGAAGTGGGAGCTCAATGCTATCCTCAGAAAACACGCCTTTGAGATAGCGGAAAAACTCGCCATCACGCTGCCCATCGCCTTTGATCACAGCCAGAAGATCGTCATAGCGTTTGAGCTTTGCCGCGGAATAGCCATCAATGGTCTGATGATAGTATGCCCATTCTCCGGCAGCGCGCAACTGATTGCCACTTCTTTGGTCAAAAGCTGAAATTAAGCGGATAGACGCGGTGATTGCTGTCGTCGGATAGCAAGAAATGGTCGTAGTCCTGCATCTGGAAATGCTCTTCCCGGTTTCTGGAAGCGGGATGCAGCACTTTGAGATGCGGCCGGTATAGGGCCAGAGATCGTTGAAAGTAATGATCGTGAGCAGGATCACCAGGATAGTGGGTTTCAGCTTCCTCAGGCTGGTCAGATACACCAGGCCCATGCTGACTGCGAGGAACATGAAGGCCAATATCCCGCTTTTCACCAAGGCATCAAGGCGCGTGGCCTGCAAGTTTGCCAGAGCGTTCATCGCCCCTGCTTGTTGATAGCGGGCAATCTCGTCCGGTCTGGCAAACGGCAATCCGCTGAAGATGCTTTTAGCAGCCAAAGTCCATAGGATAAACACTCCACCCAGAACCCAGAATATCCTTTGGTAGCGCTTCTGCCATAAGGGGATTTGCCGCATGCTTTCCTGCACTTGCACCAGTCCCAGGGCAGCCAGAATCACGGCATTGAACTGCACCATGGTCAGGGTCATGGAGGGAACACGGAACTTGTTGAAATATGGCAAGTAATTCAAAAACAGATCAGATAGCGCGGGGGTTGCAGAGCCAAAACTCATCAGCGTGAATAGAGCGGAGGATATCCACAAAAAAAGCGCCAGACCCTTCTTTGAGCTCCAAAGCGCCAGCACACCAAGGGCCAGCACCACGATACCAAAGTAGTTATATATCTGCGTGAAAGGCATATAGCCCCAGTAATTCCGTCCGGTATGATCATCAATGCCACCCCAGAAATCTGGAACTATAAAGCTGATGATCTCTTTTGGATGGAAGCTCCAGCCCTGAGCATAGGCTTTGTCCAAGCCTTCAGCTCCGCCACGCATCGTGTAATGGCTATATTCCCAAATGCTTAGGTATGGATTCATCACGGCCAGGGCAGTGAGTCCAAAGGCTAGCATGATCAGCAGAGTCCAGAGCCCGAACTTCTTCATGCTCTTGTCTTTGAGGCTCAGGATCAATTGATATAGCCAATACATGCCCATCAAAAGATAGAGGTAATAGCTGATCTGAGGATGGTTTTCGCGCAGCTGAGTGATCAGGAAAGTGGCCAATAGGCCCAGGGAGAGCAGATCCGGCTTCTCGCGCAGTCTGAGCAGTGCCCAAAACACCCAGGGGATATACATGATGGCCCGGAACTTGGTATTGTGACCGATGTCCAGCAGCCCCACCCAATGGCAGGAAAACATGAAGGCGACCGCTCCGAAAAAGGCAATCCAGGGATCCAGCTTCAGATGCCTAAGCAACACAAAGATGCCCAAACCACCGATAAATAGCAGGAAAATGCGCCAATTGATGACCCTGTCCGTGAGCTTGGTGACGCTTTCCAAAAATGGATAGCGATTGGGAAATGAGATCATGTAACTGGGCATACCGGAAAACATGTTCTGGGTCCAGAGCGCGTTATCGCCATGCTCTTCGTTGTAATCAATAATGCTTTTCGCGGCTCCGCGCCATTGACTGATGTCACTCGCAGAAGGTTCCTGGTGCTGAAACGCTACCGGGAAGTAGATGACGCTCACTATTACAAAGAGCAGGGCAATCAGGACGAGGCTCAAATACTTGGCCGGGATAAGTTCCCTTTTATAAACTGATTCGTCCGGTAAGCGCCTGGCTTCGTTATTT
>JAJOKA010000164.1 GCA_021206555.1 Candidatus Cloacimonadota bacterium
CACTATCGGGCAATTTGTGGAGATCCTGTCCGGAGCTGAGATCGGAGATGTAATCGTGATCTCCGGTAGCGAAAACCTGGAAGACGGCTCACTCGTGAAGATACGTCAGTAAGGAGCGCAGCATGTTTTCAGTAGCAAAGTTCGCGCTCAAGTATTCGATCCTGATCAATATGCTCACTCTTGCCATATTGATCTTTGGGGTGATCTCGATGATCAATATGCCACGGGAAGAGTTTCCGGCAGTGGATTTTGGCACGACGCTGGTAGTGGTGATCTATCCCGGTGTTTCTCCCGCTGAGATCGAGCAATTGATCGTGCGTAAACTGGAAGTGGAGCTGAGTGATCTGGACGATCTGGATTATATCGGTGCCACCGCCCAGGAAGGCCGAGCCACGATTCAGGTGGTGTTTACGCCGGCAGTATCCTCCGAAGAAGCCTTTGATCGCGTGAGCCGGGAAGTGGCAAAAGTGACAGATCTGCCTTCCGACGCCATGGATCCGGTGGTGATTCGCCTCAATATGCGAGAAGTGAACCCCATCGCGCAAGTGGCCTTGAGCGGCAAAGGCATGAGCCCCATGAGCTTGCGCAAGATTGCCGATGATCTGGAAACAGGCCTTTTGGGCATCACTGATATCTCCAAAGTGGAAGTGATCGGAGCACGTGAACGGCAGGTGTGGGTGGACGCGGATCAAAGCAGGCTGGATGCTTATGGACTGAGCCTGAGTGACATCTCGGCGGCCTTGGGCGCGCGCAACCTGAATATCCCCGGTGGCTCCGCCAAGTTTGGCAAGCTGGAGTTTCTGGTGCGAACCCTGGGAGAGTTTAACAGTATCGATGAGGTCAAAGAGCTGATCATTTCTCCGACGCGTCAGGACGTAATATCCAGGTGCAGGATGTGGCTACAGTACGGGATACTCTGGAAAAACCGATGTCCATCGCGCGGCTGAACGGCAATGAATCTGTATCCATCTTTCTGTATAAAAAGGGCAGCGGTAACATCATCTCCATCATCGAAGACGTGCGTGAATATGTGAAAGATTTTGAGCGCAGCGTTCCGGGAGTGGAGATTAGCGTCCGCAATGATGGCTCCATCGACGTGAAAAACGGGATCAACGCCCTGGGTAAAAGCGCTTTGATCGGAATCTTGCTAGTCTTTACGGCTTTGTTTATCTTCCTGGGTTGGCGTAACGCGCTATTGGCCGCCTTTGGCATCCCGCTTTCGATCCTGATCGCCTTTGTGGTGATTCCATACTTTGATGTCACGCTGAATAACCTCACTATCTTTGGCTTCATCATCGTGGTGGGCATGGTGGTGGATAACGCGATCGTGGTGCTGGAAAACATCCATCGCTATCGGGAAGAGGGCTTTTGCCACAAAGACGCCATCATCATGGGTGTGGATCAAGTGATTTGGCCGGTCTTTTCCTCCACTCTGACCACGTTATCCGCCTTTTTGCCTTTGTTGCTTCTGGATGGGGTAATGGGGCAATTCCTGGGCGTGTTCCCTATTGTGGTCTCGCTGGCACTCCTTGGAAGCTGGTTTCAGAGCATGGTGGTGTTGCCCAACAACGTGTTCCAGTTTGGCAAAAAAAGAACCTCAGAAAGAAGATCGCAGCACGCGCATGATCCGGCCTCTGATCGGCATCTATCAAAAAGGCGTAAAAGCCGCTTTGAAACACCGCCAGATCACCATCTGGGGCACTGTGACTCTGCTGGTGGCATCCTTCCTGGTTCTGGGGTCCGGAGCTATCAAGTTTGAGTTTTTCCCTTCCACCCCATCCCAAACCATACGTCTGCAATTGCAAACTCCGGTGGGCTCCACTCTGGAAGAAACCTACAATATCACCAAACAGGTTGAGCAGTTCCTGGCAAACGAGCTTCCGCAGAAAGAGGATGTGACCGATATCGTGGCCAATGTGGGCGCGATGGGTGGCGAAACCCAACGCAACTTTGCCAGCAATGCTGCTCAGATCAATATCGACCTGGTGGATGTGAAAGAAATGAAATATACTCACGATGAGATTCGCAATAGCATCCGAGAGTTTTGCGAAGATCTGCCCGGGCTTTACTCTTACCGTTTTTCTCAGGGTAGAAGCGGTCCGCCGGTGGGTGAAGACGTGGACATCCGCATCAAAGGTGCCTCCCTGGAACGCCTGGCCTTTATCAGCGACGTCATCAAGGGATATCTGCGTGATATACCGGGAGTGACCGATATCGATGACAGCTATGATACAGGGAAGAAAGAAGTGCGCATCCTGCCGCATCATGAAAAATTGGCCATAGCCGGACTCACTGTGGCACAGATCGCGTCCACGATCAGAACGGCATCTACCGGACTGGAAGTTAGCAAATACCGTGGAGACGGAGTGGAAGAATATCCGTTGGTGCTAAAGCTGGATGATATCTATACGGAAGATTTGGAAACCCTAAAGGATCTGAAGATTCGTACCCGTAGCGGAGACTTAATCGCCATCCGCGAACTGGCGGATTTTGAGATTGCTTCCTCGATCTCAAAAATTGAGCATCGGGATTCAGATCGCGTGTTACGCGTTACCGCCAGCGTGAGCACCTATGAAGAAAACGGCAGAACACGCCGACGCTCTCCGGCAGAAGTGCAAGCTATCCTTACCGGTAGCCGCATCGGCAATCAAGCAGGAATGCTGGAAAACTTCAATCAGCGTTTCCCCGGATATTCCTATGAGTTTGGGGGGAGTACAGGAACACAACGCAAGAGCTATGCCTCTCTGGCCAGGCTCTTTGTCCTGGCGCTCCTGGTGATCTATACCATCCTGGCCAGCCAGTTCCGCAGCTATGTGCAACCCATCGTGGTGATGATGACCATCCCCTTCGCCTTCATCGGAGTGATCATCGGACTCTTGGTCACCGGACTGCCCTTCTCGCTGAATACGCTGATATCTGTCGTAGCTTTGGCCGGAGTGGTGGTCAATAATGCCATCATCCTCATTGACTTCATCAATCAGGAACGCGAAAAGGGCGTGGATCGCTGGCATGCAATCATCAACAGTGGTTCGGTACGCTTGCGTCCCATCATCCTCACTACAGCTACCACGGTTTCGGGAATGCTGCCTTTGGTCTTTTCCACCGATCCTTCGTCTCAAGCCTGGCGCCCCTTGGCCGTAAGCTTTACCTTTGGGTTGCTCTTTTGCCAGCTTGCTCACGCTCTTCATCATTCCGGTGATCTACTCCATGGTGGATAGTTTCTTTGGAAAGTTTGGTGCTACCAGATTCAAAGAACACAGCAAGTTCAATGAAGTGATGGAGTGCAAGACTCAGGATTAATAAGCCAATAATAGCGGCAGGATGGCAGATCAGTCATCCTGCGCCAACATCCAGATTGACAAAACAGGGCATTACAGAACTTTACCCATGAGTCAGCCCTAAAGCTGAAGAATCTAATAGACACGGAGTATCAATGGACCTTTACATTACATGGGTAAAAGCCTACCCCATCACGAGCGCGATGCTGCAATTTGCCATCCTGGGCACATCAGGAGAGATCATCTCCAAATGGGTGGTGCAAAAGAGCTTCAAATACCCCTTCACTGCCCTGTTGACGATCTGGAAGATGATCGTATGGGCAATCCTGGCCATCGGCATCAAGCTGGCCTTCAAGGGCTTCACCGGATACGCGGAAACCCTGATGCACAGTGGCTATCTGCCTGAATTTAAACCCCGCAGTCTGGGCCATGCCTTCAGCGTTTCGGCCTTGATGAACCTGCAGTTTGGGCTCTTTTTGGTGATCATGCACCGGATATTGGATAACATCCCGGAAAAGGTGAAGAACTGGAAAAACCTGCACAAAAGCATGTATTCCCTGCTTTGGTTCTGGATTCCTGCTCACACCGTGACCTTTATGCTGGCAGATGACCTAAGAATTGGCCTTGCTGCTCTGTGGTCATTGGCTTTGGGCTTGATCCTGGGCTTCTATAACAGAAAGTGAGCTGCCAGTTAGCATCTGATACTATAGCTTATGCGCGCTAAGCCAGAATACTTCCCCCTGCCAACACCGATGTTGGGTCCGGTGATCTGCTGGACATTGGGGATATTGCTTACTCGCTTTGTGCAAGCTCCCTGGCCAGTCCTTGCGGCTATTGCCTTGGTTTTAGGATTGGTGGCAGTTCTATGCAGCAGATTGAGAACGCCTTTGATCCTGCTGCTCTTCATGCTTTTGGGATTCTTGCGCGTGCAGGCGGATAGCCCCAAAGCGGGTACTCTGGCCACCACTCTATCCGAAAGGGGCAGCATCCGTCAGGAGATCAGCTTCAAGGCTGTGCGTCCCCTCTCCGAGCGTGCCTGGGAACTAAGGCTGACATCTCTGGCCGGGCACAAGATGGATGGAACTTTGCTACTCTTTGACAATGGGCAATACATCCCAGGTGCAGAATACAGCGCTTTGGCAGATTTGCACAAGCTGGTAAATGACCCCCTGCTGGACATCCATCCCACGCGCTTTGAGGGCAGTGTCACATTGGTCTTGCCGGCAGAACTCAGCAGTGCACTAGCCAGCCTTAGTCTGCGCTCGCAAGCGGCACTGTTCATCACTCAACGATTGGATAAACTGCCTTCCGGACATAGAGACTTGGCTAAAGCTCTGCTTTTGAGCGATCCCGTCCACAAAAAAGCTCAGCAAAATGTTTTGTCCAAAGCCGGACTCAGTCATTTGGTAGTAGTGAGCGGCTTACACGTTCTGATGCTGTACTTTATCATTATCACTCTGTTGCGCTTCTTTCTGCCCTGGCGCATAGCCGATATCGCTTTTCTCATCATCATAACTTCTTTTGCGGCCTTAAATCACTGGGCACCACCCATCACCCGAGCCATCCTGATGATCTCGCTAGCGCTCATGGCCAAATGGCTTTCCAGACCACTTTCCGCTGCACAAAACCTAAGCGTAAGCTTGTTTGTCATCACGCTGATCCGTCCGATGGAACTCTTTAGCGTGGGCTTACAGTTATCTTTCACCGCGGTTAGCATCATCGTGTTTGCGCTGCCCAAACTGCATCCCAAAGAAGGAATCTCTGTTTACAAGCGCATGGGATGTAAGCTATTAAATTACGTGCTACTAAGCGCTTGCGTAGGGCTTGGCATCCTGCCTTTGACTCTTTATTACTTCGGGGTGGCTACTCTGAACGGGATCTTCGCCAATCTGCTCGGGCTTCCCTTGATGGCTATCCTTTTGGGACTGGCCATCAGTAATCTGGCCTTTCCGATCGAACCGCTATACATTGCCTACAGTTTTGTGGCAGATGTCTGGCAATGGTGGTTGAACATATGTGCCGGCTTGCCATTGCAGATTCAGGATTCCTGGATCCCTGCCACTCATAGCCTGGCTCTGGCCTTGATCCTGATCCTGCCTGCTTTAGCCTTCAAAGCCAGGTGGAAGCTGCTAAAGGCTCTGGCTTTACCCATAGTCGCAGTGGCCACCTTGCTCTTCGTCTTACCTGTTACTGAGAGGGGAAAACTGATCGTTTACAATGCCGGAACTGCTGATTGCAGCTTGATCTTTACCGCCGATGGCACCACCATCATGATCGATAGTGGCGGCATCAGCTCTGTGCTACCGGAACGAGGCCTAATGGACAATCCTGATTTCTACGCTGATTCCTGGATGAATAAGCGACTGATCAGTCAGCTGCGACGCAGCGGTTTAGGCCATCTGGATTATCTCCTGATCACCCATCTGCATAGTGACCATGCGGGTGGCTTGCCTACCCTGTTCAGGCATCTGGATATCCGCCATCTCATTCTAAGTCAAAGCGCTTTGGAATCGGAAGACTGGCGTGTACTGAGCCCTGAACTGGAGCTGGGCAAGACCCGAATCATCGCCGTCAGCGACACCTTCAGCATCCCTTTCGGAAGTCAGATGCTCAAAATCCTGCATCCTGACCAGGATTACACCGGTACAGACGCTAACAACCTATCGATAGTCTGTCGCTTTGATGACGGAAGAGACAGCTATCTCTTTACAGGGGATATCGAAGCAGACGCAGAGGCTTATCTGACAGAGAAGTATCCGGAAGAACTGCGTGCCCGAATACTGAAAGTGCCACATCACGGTTCCCGAAGCAGTTCCAGCAAAGCCTTTCTGGACGCGGTCAATGCCCAAGAAGCCTGGATTTCATGCGCTGATACATGATCCACGGTTTTCCCCACTCTGAAGCTCTCAAACGTCTGCAAACTGCCGGCTGCGAGATCCGCTATACCCACGAAGCAGCATCATGTTGCCCTCTTCCGCATGTAACTTACGCAATGGATTCCAGATGTTCTCGAAGGGATGTTCACAAGAGCTGCTTATTCTCTGTCTTTGCCATCGATCGACACGAGACGTGTCGAATCCTGGAGGTAAAAAAAAGAAAACCGCATCGACCTTCCGATATCGATACGGTTTATCTTAATTTTTTATGGGGTGGATGATGGGAGTCGAACCCACAACGCCCGGAACCACAATCCGGTGCTCTGCCATTGAACTACATCCACCGTACAATGGGGAGTAAATATCTGGCACGCCAGAAGGGATTCGAACCCCTGACCCGCAGCTTAGAAGGCTGCTGCTCTATCCTGCTGAGCTACTGGCGCAGAAAAGATAATAGTGGTAGCGGCGCAGGGATTTGAACCCCGGACCTGCGGATTATGATTCCGACGCTCTAACCAGACTGAGCTACACCGCCACACTATATTCAAAAAGAAAGAGCAATCAAGCTCTCAAAAAAATGGTAGCGAGGGAAGGATTCGAACCTTCGACCTTCGGGTTATGAGCCCGACGAGCTACCAGACTGCTCCACCTCGCGTCATATGTTCTGCCACTTTTTATGATGCCGCATTTCTGTCAAGCTAAAAAAATCTAAATTTCTTCCGCGTCCTCGCCGTAAATCTCTTTGAAGCGAGCTTTATCGATCTCTGTGGGAAGCCCCTCAAAGGCCTTATAGCCATCCTTCAAGGCCAGCACTTTGCTACCATAACGACGAGCCAAAGATAAAAAATGCAGTGAGCAGATCACCGCTATTCCCTCACGATTGATCTCCGCCAGATATTGCATGATCGAATCCGCCGTGGCCGGATCAAGGCTGGCCACAGGTTCATCGGCCAGGATGATCTTGGGTTTTTGCATGAGGGCACGAGCGATGGCCACCCTTTGCTGCTGACCTCCGGATAGTTGTTTCACCTGACGCCGGGCAAAATCCTGCAAACCCACTCGCTGAAGATTCATCATCGCCAGGTCAATCTCTTGCTTGGTGAAGGCGGAACCGATGTGATGATAACCCAAACGACCGGTCAGCACATTGGTGAGCACACTGAGGTTTTTGACCAGATTGAACTGCTGAAACACCATGGCGATGTTGCGCCGATAGTGCCGCAGCTCTGCCCCTTTGAGCGCCACAATGGATTTACCTTCAAAGATCACATCACCTTTAGTAGGTTCGATCAGTCGATTGACGCAACGCAAGAGGGTGGATTTTCCACTGCCGGAAAGCCCCAATAGCACGGGTAAAATCATTCGCCCCGACCTCAAAACTGAGATCGTTCACGGCAAAGCTTTTGCCATCATAGCTCTTGTAGAGATTCTTTATTTCCAGCATCCGCGAGCACTCTATTTCAGCATCTCAGCCGGATCCATATTCAAGGCTCTCAGCGTGCTGCGCACCACCTCATAATCCGCGTCCGAAGCATGTTCCAGGCCATCCACGTCATAAAGACTTTTCAGAGTCTTTTTCCCCTGCTCACTTTGGGCAAAATCGTAGAGTGCTTTCACCACTTCAAGCTCGAGCTCCTCCGGAAGATTCTTGCGGAAGGTAACCGTATCATTGGGAATCCATTCCGTGAAATCCACGATATGGATCTTCTCAAAGATGTCCTTGTGAGTTTCCAAGAGCTTTTCCCTGGCATCCATGGGCATGCCGCTGGAATCGGGCGGACTCCAATAGGTGCAGGCCACATCCGCTCTGCCGCTATACACAGCGAGGATAGCTTGGGGATGACCTCCGGCAAAGATGTGGTCCTTGGGCACGATGCCTTTTTGCTTGAGCATAGCCGAAGGATAGATGTAGCCGGAGGTGGAAGCGGCATCGGTATAAGCTATGATTTTGCCATTGATATCTTCCAGGCTTTTGATATTCTGATCCGCAGCTACAAATTGACCGCGATAGCTCTTCAGCCCGTTGCGCACCGTCATCAATCGCACATTGGCATCAAACTTCTGTTTGGCCAGCACATAGGCATAGGTAGGCAGCCAGGCGATATCAGCCTGATAGCTACCCAAAGCCTCGATCACTGCCGCGTAGCTGGTGGGCACTGCCACTTTGTAATGATAGCCAGTGGCTTCATTCAATGCGGCCGCAATGGCTTCACCGCTGGCCACCACTTTGCCCGCTTCCAGAGAAGGCACAAAATACATCTTGATCGGGTTTTGGCGCGTGCCAAGTTTCTTGTTGGCATTCGCGGCCCGAGCGCTTTCGCTTTGACACGAGGTCAATAGCAGCAATCCCAAGCAAAGAAGTGCAAAGTATCGTTTCATAAGCTCTCATTTCTCCATGCTTTTAGCATGATGCAGATAATTTTGAGCCCTTAGCAATCGGTCAAGGAAAAAATCAGACGACTGCCCGATGAACCCCGATGTTTGCTATTTCTGATAAGAAGTAAGAATGCCGAATCCTATGGGATTGTAAGCAATAATAAAATGAAACGCGGGACACCGAAGCATCCCGCGTTTATCATTTATTGATGGTTATTTAGGGAAGGGCGATCACTCGGAAGAACTTCTTCGCAGGACTTGCGGACACACTATAAGTAGTATTTCCGGTAGTTCCGACAAGGGTAAATCCGGCATAAGGATCGTCTGAGGATTCGACGCGATAACTGGTGGCGCCGGCAACGGCATCCCAGCTAAGATCGACGTTTGCTCCGTTTTGCACGATGGTCACAACGGGAGCGTCCAAGTCACCGGCTCCAAAAGTATGAGTTCCGATATTATCATGAGTGCCGACGGGGCATCACGATCCATTCGCTATCGTCAGCATCGGTGCCTTGTTGCGCAGCCCAATCGGTGTTACCGGTAGTAACGGTAGGTTTTCGAATAAGAGTCTTATCCACTGTAGCATTATCCACACCGGCCACAGCCCAGCCAGAGCCAGGATCATTACCGATTTCACCAATGACATCAATAATGGTATCTGGGTTCATGCAGCGCAAAGCCAGGGCATCATCTCCATTGAAATAAGTCACTGTAGCTGTAATATCAGCCTCAGCCAGGATTTCCGCTACAGCACTGGCATTGGCGATTACGTATACATCTCCGGGAGCCAAAGTGCCTGAAAGCTCCAAAGTGTAGTTTTGGAGTAGTAGCACCATTGCTGTAAAGCTCAACTTTGTAGCGAGACAGATCAACCGGAGATCCGTGTGCGTTAAAAAATCTCGATGGCTTTATTGTTGCTGGCTCCTTCAATGTATTCACTGAAGAAGAGGTTTTCCAGCTCTCCCGCAGGAGGATTGGCAACACCCGAAACTGTGATGACAACCGGGCTGGCATTTACATTTGTGTGCGTGATTTCGATATTGGTGAATTCTCCCACCGCATCTGCATTCATACGTACATATATCTGTCCATTGAATGTGTGTGGCACATTTATGCTTGAAGCCCAGGTATTGCCGGCATCCTGAGACTGCCAGCACAGAGGGACAGC
>JAJOKA010000037.1 GCA_021206555.1 Candidatus Cloacimonadota bacterium
TCAGGGGTACTCTGATGGAACGCGGTGCGTGCCTTTTGGCGCCGGACTGGGCGGCATCCTGACCCCCCACCGGTTTGGGCACCGTGGTGGAAGAAGGTAAACAGCTTTTGGAAGTAGATGGCAAACAGTATATTCTGGAGCCTGCGATCCCCAGCGATTTTGCCTTGGTAAAAGCCTGGAAAGCGGACAAGATGGGCAATCTCGTCTTCCGTAAAACCGCGCGTAACAGCAATCCCATCATGCCATGGCCGGACGGATTACCATTGCCGAAGCCGAAGAGATCGTGGAGATCGGCGAGCTGGATCCCGAAGCCATCGCTTGCCCCGGGGTATTCGTAAACTACATCGTGCAATCTACGGAGGTTTCTCATGGATAAACGCGCAATGATCGGTCGCAGAATAGCGCTTGAATTCAAAGATGGTGACTACGTCAATCTCGGCATCGGTTTACCCACAGAAGCCGTCAACCATATTCCCGAAGGCGTCCACGTGATCTTCCAAAGTGAAAACGGACTTTTAGGCGCTGGCCCCAAACCCGCTGAAGGTCAGGAAGATAAGGATATGATCAATGCCGGGGGAGGCTTCATCACCGCTCTCAAGGGAGCTTCATATTTCGATAGCGCTCTTTCCTTTGCCATCATTCGCGGTGGACACATCGATGCCACGGTGCTTGGCGCTTTGCAGGTGGATCAGTCAGGAAACCTGGCCAATTGGATGATTCCCGGCAAGATGGTGCCCGGCATGGGTGGCGCGATGGACTTGGTGACAGGCGCTCGCAAAGTGATCGTGGCGATGGAACACTGCGACAAATATGGCAATTCCAAAGTGCTCAAACAGTGCAATTTACCTCTCACTGCCAAGGCCAAAGTGAGCCTGATTATCACCGATATGGCCGTGATCGAAGTAACAGATAAGGGATTGGTTTTAAAAGAAGTAGCCGAAGGACTCACGGTGGAGGAAGTGCTGAAGGCCACCGAAGCCGAGCTGACCTTGGCTCCCCAGATCACAAGCTTCTGATTTAGCTGTTGTTTACCTCATGTTCTCCTCCTCACAAGAGGAGATCATGAGGTAAAACAGAACCAGGCAAGACCGCTATCAGAGGGCGAGCAGGAATGGGTGGATGCGCTTAACCGAGATCCTGAGTGAGCAGATCCTTCATTTGGCGGGGATTGTTTAACACGTTAAAGACCTGCATCTGGCATTTAACCATGGTTTGGGCAATGTTTGGGTCAAACTGCTGACCGCTATGGCGGCGGATTTCTTCCACTGCTTTGTAAAAATCCAGTTTACCGCGATAGGGGCGAACGCTGGTCATCGCGTCAAAGCTATCGGCAACGCTTACGATGCCGGCCAGGGGATTGATCTCGCCATTACCGATCCCCATAGGGATAGCCTTCGCCATTATACCACTCATGGTGTTGCAATATGATCTCACTCACCGCGCCGGGAAGACCGATGGGATCGATGATTTTGGCCCCGATAATCGGGTGTTGTTTGACGTCTTCATACTCGGTATCGGTGAGGCTCTGCTCTTTTTTTCAGCACATTGCTGAGAATGCCGATCTTTCCCATATCGTGCAGTAAAGCGCCGATGCGCAGGATATCCAGCTCCTCGCTGCTGAGTCCCAGAGCCTGCCCCAGGCATATCGAAACTGCCATCACGCGCTCGGAATGACCACGGGTGTAGATGTCGTTCACTTCCATGGCGTTCACCATGGCGTGGATGGTATTCAGATAGCTCTGTTCAAGCTTGTGTTTGGCGGTATTGAGCTCTTTTGTGCGCTGCTCGACCAGGCTTTCCAGGTGGTTTTTGTATAGCTCGTTTTGGATAAGCAGATCGTGTTTTTCCACTGCTTGCTTCACTGTGATGTGCAGATCATTCATGGCAAAGGGTTTTCTTAGGAACTCATAAACGCCCAGATGAATAGCATTTAACATAATGTCCGAATCATTATTGCCGGTGATCAGGATCACGGGGATGTTCGGATTGAAGGTGCCAATCCATTTTAGTAACTCGAGCCCATTCATACGGGGCATGTTGACATCGGTGATCACAGCGCTGAAGCTCTCGGTTTTCAGCCACTCAATGCCTTCATAAGCATCTTCGCAGGCTACAACTCTGAACTCCCCCAAAGAGTTCAGGCTCAGGCGAATACAATCCAGGATCGCGCGATCGTCATCGATCAGCAGGATATTGCGTTGGCTCACACAACCTCAAAAAATCTCTATTTGCCCGCCTGCTTCTTCCCTTTGGATCAGGTGGGCATCATTGATCCTCACCTTGTTTACATCCCTGGTCACGGGATGCGCCATCAGGAAATCCTCTGCGGCAGGACGGAGCATTGGTCTAAGTAAGGTTAGATCTTGCAATTTTGGATCCAGAAACAGTTCCAAATCCTCATCGCGCATTATTAGCGGCATTCGGTGATGCAGCGCGCTCATAAAGGAGTTTGCCTCAGTGGTGATGATCCCCAAAGAAGGCAGATAGCTGCCGTCATCGGATTCCCACACGTCATAGATAGCTCCGAGATATAGCAGATCGCCATTGGTGGCATAGATGTAGTGCGGCTGCTTATCCGAGTTGCGCCATTCGTAGAAGCATTAATGGGAACTACGATGCGGCGCCGGATGAAAGAAGCCTTGAAGGATGGCTTTTCGTGGATGGTCTCTGCGCGAACGTTGATGATGGCAGTCTTGGGCACTTCCTTCATCCAGGAGGGGATGAGACCCCAACGGAAAAAACCGGTATAGCGGATGTCAGCCTTGGGCACCACGGCCATCACCGTCTGCGTGGGAGCCACGTTGTAGGATAGTTCCAGCTGGTCAGATGTGATCTGCACCCGCAGTTCACGGGGAGAGCTTCTGTAGTTGGTCGTGCTTTTATCGCTTGAGCAAATCTTCCGCACATTGCAGGTTTCTCCTTTGAAGTTGACAAAATATAAAGCCCCCCAAACATGGCAAGAGTAAAAATCATCGTCAGCAAAAAGGAGCAGCTATGACCAACCGGGATATAGATCATGTGATGAGGGCTTTGGGTGAGCATTTCCAAGCTGTGAAGACCCCGATCGTGGATTTGATCCAGGCCACTACCAATGATCCCTTCAAGGTTTTGGTGGGCACCATCCTCAGCGCGCGCACTAAGGATGAGACCACGCTCAGGCTGTGCATCGGCTATTTGAGCGGGTATCAGGTCATGAAACTTTGGCAGAACTGAGTGAAGATGAGATCAACCGCTTGATCTATCCCGTGGGCTTTCATAATGCTAAGGCAAAGCATCTGAAGGAATTGCCGGAAGTGCTGGAGCGCGAGTTTGGCGGCAAAGTGCCATCCGAGATTGATGACCTTTTTGCGCTTACCGGGAGTGGGCAGGAAGACAGCCAATCTGGTGCGAGCCGTAGCCTTTTCCCTTCCGGCCATCTGCGTGGATGTGCACGTGCACAGAATCTGCAATCGCTGGGGATATATCAGCACTTCAAGCCCTCTGGAGAGCGAAATGGCACTGAGGGCAAAACTGCCATGAAGCATTGGCTGAATATCAATTCCTATGTGGTGGCTTTTGGTCAAAACCTCTGTACGCCGCGCAAGCCCCAATGCGACAAATGCCCTATCTATGAGTATTGCAAGCGAGTGGGACTGTAAGTGTTTCAATTTTGCTCTTGCTGCTGCTACCAAATGGCTTATAATCTAAGTACTTAAGGATCAGAAATATGTGTGTATTTTGCCAGCTTGAAGACCATGTGAAGCTTATGGAGAATGAGCATTTCTTCATGATTCGGGATCAGCGTCCGGTAAGCCGGGGTCATAGCCTGATCATCTCCAGGCGTCACGTGGAGAACTTTTTTGAACTCAGTGAGAGTGAAGTGATCTGCCTGCATCAGCTTTGCCAAGAGGCCAAAGCCATGCTGGACGATAAGTATTGCCCTTCAGGATACAATCTGGCCATCAATCATGGCCGCAGTGCCGGGCAAACTGTCTTTCACTTTCATCTGCATCTGATCCCCAGATACGGATAGGCCGCTTGCGGCAAAGGAGTATAGCATGCGTACAGCGATAGTTTTGTTCGTCTTCCTGCTCTTATCAGTGGCCCTGTTGCCGGCCAGAAACACAAACTATGAATCCGGAGTGGTGGTGCTCAAGCTCAGAGCGGAAAACTCCTTCACCAAAAGCAGCACAGGCTTTGCCGATCTGGATCAAAGACTCAGGAGTTTTGGCTTGCAGGAGATCAATCCTCGCTTTGCCAGCCGGGCCAAAAGTGATCTGAATCGCATCCTGAAAGTGCGGATTGACCCGAAGTTTGACGCGCTTGGCGTATGCAACTCTCTGTTCGGCCATCCTGATCTTGAATACATCGAGCCTCTCTACATCGACGAAGTGCTGGAAGCTCCGGATGATACGCATTATGCAGCCAGCCTGAACTTTGCATCCCTGCAAGCTGAAGCGGCCTGGGACATTCATAAATGCGAGGATAATCCCGTGATCATCGCCATCGTGGATACCGGAGTTTCGTGGAAGCATCCCGATCTGGCGCACAATATCTGGAACAATCTGGGTGAAGATGCCAATGGCAACGGCTATACGATGTATCACAACGGCACAGCCTGGGTGATGGATCCCGGAGACTTGAACGGCATCGATGATGACGGTAATGGCAAGATTGATGATCTTATCGGCTGGAACTTCATCGCGGATATCTATGGGACAGAGAACAACGATCCTGCCGATCCCGGTACGCATGGCACGCGTGTGTCCGGACTGGCCGGAGCTCGCACCAATAACGGCATTGGCGCTGCTTCATTGAGCTGGAACCCATATTGATGCCGATATCCTGTTCCCGTCCAGGAGCCACGTCCAGCATCTATCGTGGCTATGACGCCATCATCTATGCTGCTGAGAATGGCGCGCAGGTGATCAATTGCTCCTGGGGTGTACCACCTTTTCCAATGCTAATAGCGATGCCGTGGCCTATGCAAGAAGCTTGGGCGCGATCATCGTAGCCGCTGCAGGTAACAGCAACAACAGCATTCCCATCTATCCTGCTGCATACCCGGGAGTGGTGGCGATAGCCTCCCTGGCGAATAGTGGAGTGAAATGGAGCGGTTCAAACTACGGTGGCTACGTGGATGCCGGAGCACCCAATGAAAGCGTATATACTACCACCGGCAGTTCTACATACTTATCGATCACCGGCACCACATCCTATGCTTCACCCATCGGAGCCGCAATGCTGGCCTTGATCCGTTCGCAGAATCCGGGCTGGACTTCCACCCAGGTGATCAACCAGTTTAAAGCCACCTGTGATGATATCAATGCCCTGAATCCCGGAAGGGAAAACCTGCTGGGAGGGGGCAAGATCAATGCCTATCGTGCTCTCAACCGAAGTCTCTCCGGCACAATCTCCAAAGCTGCATCTTGCTCTTTTTGAAGTGGGTCCACCGAGTGATGATAATGCCAATGGTGCCATCGAGCCGGATGAAAACTTCCTGCTCAATCTCACCTTAAGAAACTACAGCGATTTCTCCGATGATATCCAAGTGCAGCTTTCCAGCAGCAGTCCCAATGTCGTGATCAATCAAAATACTGTGAATAGCACCATTCCCGCGGATGACTGGCTATCACTATCCGATGTCTTCAGTGTGTACGTGCTGCCCGATACGCCTTCGCAATACATTACTTTCAATCTCAGTATCACGTCAGCTACGCCTATTCTCAGCGGCAATACCGCCAGTTTCAAGGTCTTGATCCACAATGGCGGCAGCTTCGTGTGGGAAGCCAAGGCTTCAGCCCGCAATCAAAGCGGAGTGTTTATCCGTAATTCTCTGCAAGGGATGGGCAAACAGGTGGTTTACGGCACGGATTTCCCGGCTTCGTTCCATAGCTTTGACGCGGTCTATCTTCCTTCGGAGCGGTTGACGCAAACGTGGGACGCCTGAGCAGCACTTCCATGTTCTATGCCATCAAAAACTATCTGGAAACCGGTGGCAGATTGTATCTGGAAGGCGCGGATACCATCGCCTGGGATCTGGCCACATATTTTCCCCTGATCGATGGGGCACAGGATGGGCATCAAATCCTCTGGCCGCTCTTAGGAATAGCCGATGCTCAAGACGGCAGCACCAATCCCATCAGTCATCTGGCAGGTCAACCGGGCCCCACTCGCAACCTGCTCTTTAGCTCCAGCGCTCAGACCAATAATGACTATATAGACCTCTTTGAACCGTTGCCCGGCATTGCTGTTCCGGCCTTCATCGAGGATGATTATGGCATCGTCGGCATCGCCGGTGCAGGAGGCTATAACCAAAGAACACTCATCTTTAGCTATGCTCTATCCGAGCTTGATGATGCCAAATCAGTTACCCGTCTGGACTTCCTGGAAGCAGTCGTGGATTTCTATGAAGCGGCAGAAGTGACCCTTGCTGTCACGCTTAATTCCTTTCTGGCTCTCTGGCAGGACGCGGCCTTGCTCAAATGGTCAACCGCTTCGGAAACAGAGCTTTTGGGCTGGAATGTGTATCGCGCGGAAGAGACCGATATTGCAAGCGCGATAAAGTTGAATCCATCCCTGATAGCTCCATCCGGGCATGCTTCAGAGGGCGCGCAGTATAGCTTTGCTGATCTGGAGACAGAAGCTGGAATCACTTATTACTATTGGCTCGAAGCCCTCTCCTACAGGTGCTGAGAGCGACATCTTTGGCTACATCAGCCTCAGCGTCCCTCGGGCGGAGCAGGAGCCTGTACCGGACATAGTATTGCCCACTGAGTTGCTGCCAGCTTTTCCCAATCCCTTCTCAACGCAGTTGCGGATTCCTTATCGAGTAAAGCAGCCCGCAGAGGTGCAAATCGATGTGTACGACTTCCGTGGCCGCAGAGTGCACAGCTACGCCCAAGCCCACTCCAAATCAGGAGAATATTATTTCTCTTGGAAGGCCGATACCTCCGGAGGCAAAATCCTGCCTTCAGGCCTATACTTCGTCACAATGAAGAGTGATGGCTATCGCGGGGTCAGGAAGGCCGTGCTGCTCAAGTGATTTGCTGATTCTTTGTGAGAGCCAAGCCGGGAGCTGCGAAAATCCGATTGACAAAAATATCAGGCTCAAAAAAGCTGCTCCCTACAGTGGGTGATTAGCTCAGTTGGTTAGAGCGCTACGTTGACATCGTAGAGGTCACTGGTTCGAATCCAGTATCACCCACCATCCCCCCCTAACGCCTAACACCTAACACCTCACACCTAAGACCTAATCCCCACTCCTGGGATGTCCCTTTTCATACGCCGTCTTGATATCTTCCAGGCTCACATGAGTATATACTTCCGTGGTGGAGAGATTGGCATGTCCCAAGAGCTCCTGGATCGCGCGCAGATCTGCACCGCGCGACAGCAGATGAGTGGCAAAGCTATGCCGGATGGTGTGTGGTGAATAGCCCTTTTCCCTCGCGATGAGGTTGATGTAGCGCATCAGGATGATGTGCAGTTGCTTGGTGTCAAAATCCTTGCCACTGCGAGTGAGAAAGAGCTTGTTTGAGCTCTGTTCAGTGCAAAATGATGGTCGCAGTTTTAGGTACTCCTGCACCGCTTCCATGGCCGGTGTTCCGATGGGGACGATGCGCTGTTTGTTGCCCTTGCCCAGACCTTGAGGATGCCTTGCGATGGTCGATATCCTTGAGCTCCAGGCCGGACAGTTCCATCAGCCGTAAACCGCAGCTATACAAGAGCTCGAAGATGGCGCGGTTGCGCACCCCGTAACTGCTGCTGAGATCCGGAATACGGATCAGGGTTTCCATCTCTTCTTCACTGAAAAAGCGGGGTAGTTTCTTCTCGCTTTTGGGTCGGCGTATCTTCTGCATGGGATTATCCCCGCGCAGGCCTTCTCGTTTTAGGTATTTGAACCAGGAATTCAGCGCTGCCATTTTGCGGGCCAGAGTCCGGTTACAATCCGGCTGTTCAGCCAGCCAGGTCAGGAAAGCGCGGATCTGCAGAGTAGATAGCAGCCTGGGGTCAGGCTCACCGAAGCTCTCTTGCAGGAAGCGCATAAATTGCTCCAGGTCAAGGCGGTAGCCATCCTGAGTGCATTTGCTCTTGCCTTCCAGCGAAAAGGTACTGAATGTGTTTTGTCGATCCAATCCTGCATCATCTAACTCCTGAACTTGGGATATGGGTCATTTTTTGCTTGCCTTATTCCTTGTCGAGAAAAATATGGAATTATAAGCTGGAGGTAGAATGAATCAATATATACATAGCAGCGCGAAACTGGGCGACAACGTGCAGATCGGCCACAATGCCATTATCCTGGAAAACGTGGTGATTGGCGCAAACTGCCTGATCGGGCACAATGTGGTGATCCACAGCGGAAGCATCATCGGCGATAGTGTCCGCATTGACGACAACGTGATAATCGGCAAAAAACCGCTATCTTCACCCCGCAGTATCTTCAAAGTTCCGGAAAATCTCGCTCCGGCCAGGATCGGCAGCTTTTGCCAGATCGGAGCCAATGTGGTGATCTATGCCCAATGCGAGATCGGTGAACGCAACCTGATCGCGGATCTGGCCACAGTGCGGGAAAACGTCAAGATCGGCAGCCTCAATATCATCGGGCGCAACGTCGCCATCGAAAACTTTGTGGAGATCGGAGATCGTAACAAGTTTGAGACCAACTGCTACATCACGGCCTATTCCAAGATCGAGGATTACTGCTTCGTGGCGCCCTGCGTGGCCACCAGTAACGACAACTATATGGCGCGCGACAAAGAACGCTTCAATCACTTCAAAGGCATCACCATGCGTAGCGGTGCGCGCATTGGCGTAAATGCCACCATTCTTCCCGGCAAGACCATTGCCACTGATGGCACCGTGGCTGCCGGAGCCGTGGTCACCCGTGATGTGGAAGCAGCCACAATCGTGTTGGGCAATCCCGCCAAAGCCCTGCGTGAAGTTCCCGAAACCCAACTACTGAAGAACAATCTGGATAAGTAAATGAAAGCCCTGGTCATCATCCCCACCTACAATGAAAGTGAAAACATCCCCAGCCTGCTGGATATCGTGCTGGATCAGGATCCCGGTCTGGAAGTGCTGATCGTGGATGACAACAGCCCGGATGGCACAGCTGGTCTGGTGAAAGAGATCATGCCTTCTCAGGCGCGCGTGCACCTTTTGGAGCGTCCCGGCAAGATGGGCCTTGGTTCTGCCTATGTGAGCGGCTTCAAATACGCCTTGTCAAAGGGCTTTGAGTACATTCTGGAAATGGACGCCGATTTCTCACACAATCCCCAAGATCTCCCGCGTCTATTGGAAGCGATCAAGGATCATGATTTGGTGATCGGTTCACGCTATTCGAACGGAGTGAACATCGTCAATTGGCCGATCAAGCGCCTCCTGATCAGCTATTTCGCCTCAAAATATGTGCGCTTCATCACCCGCATGCCCATCAAAGACCCCACCGGTGGCTTCAAATGCTTCCGGCGCAAGGTATTGGAAAGCATCGATCTGGATAAGATCCTCTCTGATGGCTACGCTTTCCAGATCGAGATGAATTTCCGGGCCTGGGCCAAGGGTTTCCGCATTCAGGAAATCCCCATCGTCTTCACCGAACGCCTCAACGGTGTCTCCAAGATGAGCAGGCACATCGTGTGGGAAGCAGCCTGGCTGGTCTGGCATCTGGAGTTTCGCAAGCTGCTGGGTTTATTACATTAAAAGGAGTTACGTTTTG
>JAJOKA010000176.1 GCA_021206555.1 Candidatus Cloacimonadota bacterium
TCTGGTGGTGTTTCAGATGATTTTGGTGTATATCAGCCCCGTCTTGATATTGCCGCTTTTTAACAAATTCACGCCCTTGGAAGATGGGGAACTCAAACAGCAGATCCAGCGCTATGCTGAAGGGCAAAACTATGCGGTGCAAGGTGTTTACACTATCGATGGCTCCAAGCGCTCCAGCAAGGCTAATGCCTATTTCACCGGATTTGGCAAGACCAAACGCATCGCGCTCTTTGATACCCTGATCGCGAATCATAGCACCGCAGAATTGATCGCTGTGCTGGCTCATGAAGTGGGGCACTGCAAAAAAGGGCACATCACCAAGCGCATAGTCTTTGGCTTCGCTTCCACACTGCTGCTGCTGTTCATCATGTCCTTCTTTATCCGTCAAAGCGGTCTTTACATGGCATTTGGCCTTGATTCCACGCCTATCTATGCCGGAATCGTCTTTTTCTTCTTTATCTACACTCCGCTCAGCATGGTCCTGGGTATCTTCGGGAACATGATGTCACGCAAGCATGAGTACGAAGCCGATGCCTTTGCCGCAAATAGCACCGGTGGAGGTGAGGAAATGATCAAAGCGCTCAAGAAACTGAGTGTGGACAGCCTTTCGAACCTCAGTCCGCACCCGCTGAAAGTATTTATCGAATATTCCCATCCACCGGTATTGGCGCGGATCAAAGCGCTGCGAAATGTGAGTATATGAAGCGATGCATTTGATCAGATGTATCGCGCGAACTCGCACAAGCATACTATATACTAAACAGGAACAACCCATAAATGGAGAAAACAATGATAAAGCTACCAAAAAACCGTGTATCAGTTCAAGATCACTCTCCAGGGTAGCAAACCCCCGATCTGGCGCAGAATCCAGGTTCCGGGTGATTTCAATATGTGGGATCTGCACGTGGCTATCCAGGACGCTATGGGTTTGTAGGTTTCAAGTACTTTTTCCGCTGTGGATGTATGAAAAAAGCCCGGTGAAGGAAACCGGGCTTGTGGAGTATGTCTGGAATAGGAGGGAATTATGGCATGGGTTTCAAGCTATTTTCGAATATTCTACGGATCGTGGCAAGATCAGCTTTTACAGGGGCGAGACTGAGGAGTAAGCCCAAGGATGGGGTTTCCTGCGTGAGCTCTACCAAGCGGTCAATATCCGCGCTGCTGAAGCCTTCATCCTCAAGCTTGGAGCTGATGCCCAGGCTAAATAGCCATTTTTCGATGCCTGAGGCAACTTGATCTGCTTCATCGGCTTCGCCTTTGAGACCGGGAATGATCGGTTCAAACAGGTCTGCCAATACTTTGGGACGAGCAGGATAGATTTCCTTGATTACTGCCGGCAGCAGCATGGAGAGTCCCAAACCATGAGCCAGATCCGGCTTCACTGCGGAAAGCGGATGCTCCAGAGCGTGAGTGAAAATGCAAAAAGGCCTATCAAATGAGATTCCGGCAATAGCGGAAGCATAGGTGAGGAAATAACGAGCAGCAGAATCCTTAGGGTTGTTCAAAGCAATAGGTAAGTATTTGGCTACCAGACGGATGGTCTCTTTGCCCATCATGATCGCGTAGGGGTTTGCGGCCAGAGTGGTAGTGGCTTCGATTACATGGTTTACGGCATCAATGGATACATAGCGAGTCTGATTTTCCGGTAAGCCATACATCAGGGCAGGATCGTCAATGGCGTAGAGCGGGTAAATGCAGTCATAGGCAATGGCCGGCTTGTATTCAAGCTCGGAGATGGTGACTACCGCGAAGCGATTGACTTCGGTGCCTGTGCCATGGGTGGTATTGATGGCGATGATGGGCACGGCAAACTGGGGAATGAATTTGAATTCATACAGCTCGCGGGCAGTGTGTTCCGGATATTTGAGCAGGATAGCGGCGCTCTTGGCGGCATCGATGGGGCTGCCTCCGCCAATGCCAATCACGGCCTGAGCGTCGATTTCTTTACCCAGGATAACTGCTTCATCCACTTGGGTATCAGTGGGGTTTGAAGTTACCTTGTTATATAGCTGATAGCTGATGCCGGCATTGGTGAGTGCCAGTTCCACCACGTCCCAGGCACCGTTCTTACGGTATGATGAGCCACCGGTCATGATCAGGACGCGCTTGATTCCCATTTCGGTAAGGCTCTTGGCGATGTCGTGCATTTTGTTGATGGCGCCCAGTCCAAAGTAATCTGTGGTCCTGCTGCGTAACTCGAACACGGCATTGAGGTCAATCTGTGTTTCCCACATGGTAAACTCCTTTTTTATGTTTTCCATTTCTTGCTTATTCATTCTGTGGGTATCGATATTGGGATAGCGGTTTCCTGTCAAGAAGAAAAACGAGATTTATTTATCGATACCCTCATATCTGCTTGACGCGTAATAAGTAAGCAGTCGAAAAAAATTCTTTGCGCGCTCTTGGTTGGAGCGTTTGAACGAGAGTATGCTTGGTGGGATTATGAGCATATTCAACGATGAGAGTCTTCATACAAACTCTCACCCAAATCTGCAAATGAGTATCATCTGTCACAGTGGTCTTAAGGCTTTGATTGGTGGAGAGATAAATAGGACTGGCTTTGGAAAATGTCACAGTGCCTTTTGGACGTTTCTGGACGTTTTTGTATCACGAATTCTGCAAATATGCGCTGTTTTTGGACTGGTTTCAGATCATCAGATTTTTGGGAGGGGTCATCAGATTTTGTGGACTCGCAACTGAAGCGCTAAGGGGCCGATCATCTCTAAGCCGCCAGTCTGAAACTCGTCTATAATAAGAACCCGAAAGTCTTTATTGAGGGGGTTGGAGGATCACTCTCATCTGCTGGGGATCGTCCTGAATCCTTTTCAGGGTAATGCCTCCCTCGTATCTGACCGCACAGATTTTACCATCGGTATTGCGCCAGTCTGACTGCTTCCTGATCAGTACAATATCGTCGTGGAGTATCTGCGGCTCCATACTGGCACCATTCACCCGGAAGGCAATGTAGGAATCCGTACCATAGGGAATGTAACGGATCGGAACTTCGACAGAATCCGACGGTTCATAGTCGCTTCTCACTTCGATGGGGTCTCCAGCGGATATTTCCGCCACGATCGGGAACAATGAAGTGCGCACGTAAGTCCTATCAGTATCATTGACTAAGACCGGTTTGCCATCGATGATCTGCACTCTCTTGGCAGTCCTGATATCCGGAGCAAGCTCGTAGGGCTGATTGATAAACATGAAGCCTTCGCCTCTTAACAGCCAATTCACATTGATCCCGTCCTCGACCAGCTTTGCGAGAAATTCAGGGTCTGGATACCGCTCATTGTTCTTGTATCTCGCCATAGAATTGGGAGAGATACCAAACTTTTTTATGAACTCGTAATTCTTAAGCTTCAATGCTTTTACGAGCATTCCGAGTCTTGTGCCGATGTCTTCCGGCTCATATTCCCCCTTTGGGAACATTTAGGTCTTGACTATTCCCGTATAGGTATTATTGTGTATCTGTGAACAATGTAAATACCCAGTCAGTTCACGTCAAGAACTAAATTTCATAGAGTGTTTAGGCGGCGGATTCTTCCGGCGGTGTCAGAAGTTTTGCAAAGAGCTCCGAAAGTCGCAGAAAGGACTTCCCAAGTTATTGCGATGCAGTTAAGTAGAGACCAATAACTTATTGAGGGAGGTGCTTATGAAAGCGAGCACTTACAAGACCGGAGGCAGGGCAGAAAAAAGCCGGGCACTGTGACAAATTAAAAACCGAGAAATATGTCACAGTGCTTTCCGTTTGGGCAGAATCGCCCGCAATGCTGATTACGAGACGATTTGAGCACTGTGACAAATTAAAAGCCCGGAAATTTGTCACAGTGGTGGAAGATAAGGGGGCACTGTGACAAATAAAACTCCCGGAAAAACCACAGGGAAATTTGTCACAGTGCTTGTCCCGGTAACCGAGTTTTATTGGAAGAGGCTAAGAATGAGCAAGCGCAAGATCAAGGCGGTCTGGCTGACGGTGGAACGGGTAGCTGAACTTATGCAGCGTTCGAACCGGACAGTCTGGCGTTTTGTACAGGAGAACAAGATAACAGTGCATAAACAGCAGGTATCTCTGGGTGGAAGCAAGACGGTTAAGAGCTTCCTGCTTACCAGCCCCGAACTCTTGGTTATGGAGATGCAGAGCTGCGAGAAGCAGCGGCTGCTACCGGAGCACTATATCGAAAAGCGAGTGGAGATCAATGGCAAACTGGTAAACAGCGCTTTGATCTACCAATACCGGGCATGTAAGGATGGTGAGGAAGGTAACTATGAGTTTGTATGATTTCACAGTCGAGGAATATGCTGAGTTCCTGGAAAAGGAACTGGCGGGGACGGATATCGTCACCCTCAAGCTCGATATGATGGGTAAACGGGGTCGTAAACCCAAACAGACTGCCGACCATGCCACCAGTCTTAACCCGGCAGAGCAAAGTCCTGTATATAAGGATACGCTACCTGCGCTATATGATCGGGAAGGCTATATCGATTTCAGTCCCCGGGAGAGCCTGCCACTCAAGTATGATGCGGAAGCAAGGCTGCTGGGGCACTTCTGTAATCTGGTCTTACGCAGACTGGAAGACTGTGAGTCCAAGGTAGAAGAGTGGAAGCAGATCGTGATCGATTACAATAACGGCAATCTGGTGCCTGAGCTGTTTCAGTTGCGGGGAGAACGCAAAGAGCGGGCCCTGCGCTGCTGGATTGACCTCTATCTACAGACTGAGCGGGATATGTATGCTCTCCTGCACAGAAACAAGAATACCACACGCCCACGTAAGATCAGCGAGTTGGAGGGCAATATCCTGCTCAGCATCCTGCTGCATCCCAATAAGGTGACTATCGGCTCTGCCATTACCATGCTCAAGGCTCAAGCCCGGATGGGACAGTTTGACTCTCCTTCCAGCATACCGACGCTAAGACGCTGGTGTGAGGACTGGAAGAGAGATAACCTGGCTATCTGGGAGCAGACCCGCAAGGGCAGCAAGTTTGTAGCCGAACATATCATCAAGACCATCCATAGAGACAGCGGACTGCTCAAGATCGGTCAGGTCTGGGTGGCAGACGGTCATACCCTCGCCTTCGACATCCTCAATCCCAAGACCGGGAAAGCGCAACGCATGACCATGATCATGGTGATGGACTGGGCAAGCCGTTATCCGGTGGGTGCCTCACTCGCCTTTACTGAAGACAGCCACCATATCCAGGTAGCATTCAGAAACGGCTTCCTGAACTGGGGAGCCTTACCGCAATGCGTGTATCTCGATAACGGTAAAGCCTTCCGGTCAAAGCTGTTTCATGAGGAGTGGGATCACCATGATCTGGAACTTGAACTGGGAGGCATCTTCCCAAAACTCGGCATCGAAGCGCACTTCGCAGAAAGCTACAATGCCAAAGCCAAGATCATAGAGCGGTTCTTCAAGACCTTCCAGGAGCAGTTCGAACGCTTCATCAGCAGCTTCCGGGGAGCCAGCATCGCCGATAAGCCAGCTACACTGATGCGTAACGAGAAGTGGATCAAGAAGCTGTATCAAGGGGAACCGCCTACGATTGAAGAGACGATGCGGATGATCGGATACTATGTCCGCTACATATATGGTGAAAACCCCCATCGAGGTCTGGGTGGCAAGACTCCCTGGCAGGTCTTCAGTTCGGCACCTCTGCCTGAGGGGAGGATAGTGCAGCCCGATAAACTGAACTTCATGATGCTGGCAGCAGAGCGTAAATCAGTCCGCAACGATGGTATAGTCTTCAATAAGCTGCAATACTGGCATCCTGAGCTGATCAAGCATATCGGTAAGCCGATCGTGTTCCGCTACGACTATGCCGATGCCAGATGGATACTTGTCTATGATACCAGGGATAAGTTCATCTGCCAGGCAGAACTCAGAAGGTTGCAGCATCCCTTCGTGCATCTCGATAAGGACAATCCTGTCTCGCATAAAGAGCTGAATACCGAATACAGGTATATCAAGAAGCTGCAGCGGATGAATGAGCAGCAGTCCAAGTTATTCGTAAAGAAGAACCAGGAGTCGGTTGACCGCATCCTTAAGCCGATGCTGGATGCCCGGCAAACCAATCCCACCTTCATCCAGCCACCGATGATTGAAGCTCCAAAGCCCGGACCCGAAGAGGAGATTGCCAGGCTGGAAGAGATGGTGACCAGCCAAAGTCAATCAGTTGCAGAGCCTGATATTAAGCCTGTAAACCAGGTAAACGATAAACAAGCCGATGCTGCACAACCGCAGAATCAGCAATACAATCCCTTTGAGGATGAGAGCTTCACCGAGATGTTAAAGACCATCGGTATTAAATAAAGGAGGAATCAAGTGAAACAAGGAAAGCTCGTACCAATCACCAACGTTCAGAAAGCCGACCGCTGTATTGACTTTCTGCTCAAGCGCCCCGCATGGAGATGGTGGGACTGGGTATGCTGTATGGCAGACCCGGACTGGGAAAGACCACTTATGCCAGGCGCATCGCTTTTACCCGCGGCTATGTGTATCTGAGACTCGAAGCCACGACCACTCCCAAGACCTTCGCCAAAGAACTGCTGCAGAACCTGTATATCAGCTTCGGGATGGGAGACTATATCCCGGCAGGAACCACCAATAACCTCTATAAGCAGTGCATTCAGCTGCTCCTTGACCATGAGGACACCGTGATCATCATCGATGAGATCGATTATGCCTTCCGCTATCCCCAGTTACTCGGAGCGCTCGGACCTGGTGGATGAGACGCTCGCCGTGGTAGTGTTGGTCGGTATGCAGAATGCCAAGGACAGGCTTAACCAGATCAATGAGTACTACTTCGACCGCTGTAACTACTTCTATGAGTTCCAGTCCGTAAGCCTGGAAGATATCGGGCAGATCACCAGAGAAGTAATGAGCGTGGACTGCAATGAAGCGATGGTTAAATACATCCATCACAACTCAGCAGGCAATCTACGCAAAGCAGTAAAGATCATTCACATGCTGGAATGCCAGTATAAGGTCAATCCCATCCAGGCTATGAACGATGTTCTGGCACAGGGGGCTTTATGAGAGAGCAGAGAATCATGATCGACCGCTTCGTGGACAGCTATCCGAATTACTTTAATGTAGATATGATCTGCCAGTGTACCGGAGCTGATCCGGAAGTGGTGAAAGACCGCCTCAGACACTTGATCGTAGGGGATGTGATCAGGAAGATATCCAAGCATGAGGATATCTACATCACGAACCGGGGACTGTATGCCACCCGGGTAGCCACGGTTCACAGTGGAAAATGGATCTTCGACATCAAGTCCTGCCAGGATATCTGCTGCCTGCTCAGATGCTCCAGGATCAAGAGCATCAGGCAACTGGCAGAACTGATGAAACGCAGCCGGCAGTGGGTCTATCTGTATCTGGAAGCTTTGATCTCGGTGGATGCCGTGGGGATCAGCAAGTCCGGATACTATACCAAGAACATGGCTAACATCTTCAAGGTCGGTTCCGTAATCAAGAAAGGCATCATCAGTGAGATGCGGGATAAAATGCGGAATCAGCCCCAGAAACGCCGTAAGAAAACTACCAAAAGCCACTAAGAACAAGTAAAGAGCGAGGGCATTCTATGACTCAGGAACAGCGAGAACGAAAACTACGTCAACAGATACATGGCCTTAGGGTCAAGAAATTCCACTGGCCCCTCGATGCCTTCAAGTTCATCATCAAGGGTCTGGGCTATGGCGAATCGCTTAGTGTCCTGCCGGAAGACCGCTTAACTGAGCTGAAGGCTCTCCTGCTCAGATACCGTAAGCATGGCAGACCCAATACCTTTACCTTTGACCCCCAGGGCAAGTATATGTTCTATCTCATGAAGTCTGCAGGCTGGACTGAGTCCGAGCTGAGGGCATTCATGATCAAACACTTTTCCAAAACCCACTGGAATCTACTCAACAAGAAGGAGCGCAGAGCTGTGATCGCAATGCTGCAGAACTACATCAAACAGAATGAAAAGAAAGCCAGAAATACAATCAATAAGGAGACATCTAATGGACATCCCCAAGACCCCCAAAACCCCTAAGGCTAAGAAGCCGGTTCCCACTCGTATTGACGCTAACGGACAGAGTATCCCGGTCTCGATCATCAAGCCGGAAATCCTCAAGCAGGATGCCATCGTGAGCAAGACCATATCCAGAGCCATCAAACTGCATGACCGCATGGTAGCCGACAAAAACCAGTTCTTTGAAGACGTGGAGTTGTATCTGCAGCAGGTAGCCGAGAAGAATGGACTGGACTGGAAGGGTAATGCCGTCCTCAATAGCTTTGACGGCAGAAACCGGGTCGAGATCAGGTTCAAGGAACGCATCCAGTTCGGTATCGAACTCCAGCTTGCCAAGCAGAAGATCGATGAGTGCCTCAAAGCCTGGTCTGCCGACTCCAACGTTAACCTCCGGGCCATCATCGGTGAAGCCTTCCAGGTCGATAAGAAAGGCGAGATCGCCAAATACCGCATCCTGCGCCTGCGCAGATACAACATCAAGGATCAGACCTGGAGGGAAGCGATGGAGCTGATCGACCAGGCTATACAGGTAGTTGCCACCAAGCAGTACATCAACTTCTATGAGCGTGACGAGTCAGGTCAGTTCCGCCAGATCGTCCTCAACTTCCCTGCCCTATGAGAAACAGTGGCAGCGTTATGTATCTCTATTTGATCAAAGCACAGGAGAATGAAACATGGCACCTATGAATAAGAATGCTGCAGAGGAGATAAGACCGATGAGCGTTTTCAATGAGGAACGCAATTACAGAACCGATGAGATAGCTGATATCCTCCGGGTTGACCGTTCCAGTGTTTACCGCTGGATACGGGATATCGAGAACCCTCTGCCTGCCTTCAGAACCAAAGAGAATGGTCAACTGCGCTGCAAAGGCAAAGACCTGAACGCCTATCTGGACAGGCACAAGGTACGCCCTGAGTATGAGTAACGCTCTTGAGTTCCGCATCAAGCGGGACAACTGCAAAGAAGCCTATCTGAACGGTAAGAGAGATCCTAATGAGCTGGCGGTGATCTTCGGTGTCTCCGATATCACCGTCCGCAAGTGGATCAAGAGCGGTAAGTGGGATGAGCTGTTCAAAGAAGAGCGGAAGCTCGACCATGAGATCAGTATCGCCCGTAAGAGAGCGCTCATCCAGGCACTCAGAGAGTATGCCAAGAACCCCGCAGACACCGCTCTGCAGAGCCTGGTTTCACTCATCAAACAGAACCAGAAGGACTCCGAGCCTTCCAAGGAGCTGAACGACTACATCGTCAGATTCCTTGACCAAGTAACCGACTTCATGATCGAGAAAGGGCATGAGACCCTGCTCAAACAGTTTAACGGCATCGTAATCGATCTGGCTGAGTATCTGAGAGTCAGAAATGCTTAAGTACATTCCTACAGCCTACATAGACCCTCCAAACCCGACAGCCTGTGCGGGGCTTGTTGCCTCCGGCCCCGCACCTTCCTGCCATCCTACATAGTCCCCATCGCACCCCAAAATGGCGGTGGGGTTTTCCGGTTATGTCTAAGAAGTTCCTCCAACGGCATAACAAGGCATTGGCGGAGATCGCATCCAAAACGATCTATC
>JAJOKA010000099.1 GCA_021206555.1 Candidatus Cloacimonadota bacterium
TCATTTTTGCCGCTCAGAAGACCGGTGATGCCACTCTGCAAAAAACCTATTCCGACATCCTGAAAGCCATGCCCTAAGCGGGTAAGGCTGATATCTTATGGGGGCGATCCATACCAGTTCCGCCCCCCTTTTTTTGAGCATGACTCAGCAGCAAAAGAGCTATCTGTATGCCACCCTGGCCATTTTTGGCCTGGAGCAGCGTATCCACCGCGTTCAAGATCAGCCTCAGACAACTGACTCCGATCGGTCTGCTCTTGATCTCATCCCTCAGCGCTACCATGTTCCTGCTTTTGTATAAAGGACTTAGTGGCTCTGAAGAAGAGCATAGTTTCTCTTCCAATCTCAGACAATCCCTTGCTCCCGCGCTCTTAAACCCATTCTTCTATTACCTGGTGCTATTCGTGGCCTATTCCAGATTGCGGGCTCAGGAAGCACAAGCTTTGAACTACACCTGGGCCATCGTGCTCTCACTCTTCTCCATCATCATGCTGCGGGAACGCTTTCGGTTCAAGGATCTGGCCGCTTTGATCATCAGTTTCCTGGGCGTGATCATCATCTCCACCAAAGGCCGGGTCTTCAGTCTGGATTTTGACGATGCCCTGGGCACGGCCCTCGCCGCAGGATCTTCCATCATCTGGGCATTGTATTGGATCATCAATATGCGGGATAGGCGCGAGACCATCACCAAACTGAGCTATAGTTTTGGCTTGGGTTTCGTCTTCATCCTGCTCACCGGTTTCCTGCTTCGGGATCCGATCTTCCTGCCTCAGAGTCAGATGGCTGTCGCCCTGATCTCCGGCATCTATGTGGGCATCTTTGAGATGGGACTCACCTTCGTGCTCTGGATGAGAGCGCTGGACTTAGCGAAAGCACGGCAAAGGTTTCGAACCTGATCTTCATCACTCCCTTCATCTCATTGATCTTCATCCGCTTTGCCCTGGGCGAAGCCATCCATTTCGCCACAGTGCTGGGTCTGCTGCTGATCATTGCCTCAAACGTGCTGCAAAAGGCGTGAAGTGAGAGCCAAGCCATTGCGCTTTGGCTTACCGCATTTTTTAATCGAGCCCCACAAGCTGCAATCCCTCTTCTAGCCTAACGACCACTTAACAGCCTCCTGAGATGTTCTTGAATGGGACTCAGGAACTCCTCAGAAGGCCGTCAGGAGCTTGTTAGCAGACTGAATGCGTCGGCGTGGTTAAGGCGCTCACCTGAAGCGCCATATATGCTTTTGATATTAGTGACTTAAGCCATGTAATGGCGACAGATCATAGCGAGGGCGTGAAGTGAAACGGAACCCCTCGTTGCAATGGCCATAACGCCAGATTAGCCCCTTGTGGGCGACACTATTGCGCAATCCCAATATCCAACAAAATCCATTAGGGTTGAGTAATCCGGATTGATTCGTGCTCTGGGGTCTGAATGCAATGGCGGTTTTGAAACCGCCACAACGGGGATCACCCCCTCCAGGGCAACATATAATCCTTCACTTCTTCATTAAAATAGCGGTCAGTCATGGTCGCGATGAAATCCCGCACCTGCTCAGCCGCGTTGAATCGCATCAGATAGTACTCATTTTTATGATTCAGGAAATGCTTGAATATCTTGGAATCCATATTCTTATGCTCTATATCCTGCAAGTACTTATCAAACATGATGCGCATGGTGCGATAGATCAGGGCGTTTGATTTCTTCACGTTCTCATCAGTATAGATGTGTTTGTAGTTAAACTTCTTCAGCGCCAGCAACTGATCCGATGTTTCCTGATCGAAGGCGATGAAATCCTGATCGTAACTATTTACGATCACGCTTTTGACCAGTGTCTCAATGATCTGCGAATTCTTGTTACCCAGATACGCCACCTGTTCTTCGGGCAAATCCTCGCGTTTGAGGATATTGAAGCGGATCGCGTCCTCGATGTCCTGCCCGATATAGGCGATGGTATCCGTGATGCGCACCACGCAGCCTTCCAGAGTGGCCGGCATCCATTGTAAGCTTTCCCCCTTTTTCTTCGCTGCTATATAGGCATCGATATCGGCTTGAGTCTTATCCTCTTTGGGGCGCAACTGAGTATTGTGCACCTCGCCATCGTGGGAAATGATGCCGTCGCGCACCTGGAAAGTGAGGTTCAAACCGCTGCCTTTGCGCGAGATATGATCCACGATGTGCAGGGATTCGATGTTATGATGAAAGTGCCCAATGCCGGCCTCAAAGCAGCTTTCACTCAAGCTTTCTCGCCATCGTGCCCAAAAGGACAATGCCCCAGATCGTGCCCCAAAGCGATGGCTTCGATGAGCTCTGTATTCAGCCCCAAATACTTACCGATGGTCCGCGAGATCTGCGATACATAAGCGATATGCAGATTGCGATTGGTCATCTCTTCATCGATCAGGTTGGTAAAAGAAAAGACCTGCGTCTTGCCATGATAACGGCGATAGGCTCCGCTATACAGGATGCGGTCACGATCCACGGCAAAGCGGGAACGCATGATGTCCTCATCCTCACTCTTACTGCGCCGGGCATTTTGATCACGAAAGGCTCGAGAGCCCAAGATCGCGTCATGCCGCGCCTTGATCTCCGCGAATATTCTATCCAGTTTGTCGTTCAT
>JAJOKA010000131.1 GCA_021206555.1 Candidatus Cloacimonadota bacterium
CGGCTCCGATACAGGACTCAAGTGCTGTGCGTAATTGCTTTGGCTTATACTAAATTGGGATAGCGCTTACGACTCCCGGGGAGGATAATCCGCGTGCATCTGCGCCTTTTATCAGCGTAGATCTGCGTGAAACCTCAAAACCTCAATACCTCAAAACCTCCAAAGATCATGTAGATCATGGCAATCATGGGGATCAGAGTTCCATAATCAATCTGCGTAAATTTGTGCAAATCTGTGGACAGAAAATCCGCGTAATCCGCGTGCTACCATCTCTTTCTCGCATGTTTGCTGCCGGAAGTCGAAAGCGCACATAGTCATCGGCTCCGATACAGGACTCAAGTGCTGTGCGTAATTGCTTTGGCTTATACTAAATTGGGATAGCGCTTACGACTCCCGGGGAGGATAATCCGCGTGCATCTGCGCCTTTTATCAGCGTAGATCTGCGGGAAAATCGTCAAAACGCCAAATCGCCAAAACCTTGAAAAAAAATATCCACATTTTATCAAATAACACTTGCGCTTCCCCATCGCCCTGAGTAATATTTACATGGATGTCTGCTCTACTCTGACAGCAAGATAATCCATATCCTGGAGGTATATGATGAACAAGTTGTTTACGATCACGGTGATCATTTTGACCCTCACCGGATCTTTACGCGCCCTTGAAGGCAGCCCTTTCTTCCGGCAACCCGCTTTTGATCCCTTTCCCAAAAGCTCTGGCACAAACACCCGTCAGAACCTGCCATCCGCGGATATCACTCAAAGCTACCTGACCACCAGCCAGACCTGGGAGAATAGCTGGAAAAATGACTGCGGAACACAACGCGCAGAATCAGTTAATCAGCGTCACGGTCTGGGCTTGGAATAGCGCGATTGAGGACTGGGAGCAGATTGATCGCATGGCCGAGATCCAATACCGTTCGGACGGATTGCCGCTGAGTTCGGTCATTCAGCAATGGTCGGGGAGCGCATGGGTCACATTTGGCCCCATCAACTATCATTATGAAGGCGATCTGCTGAAACACGTGCGCTATGATTGCTACATTGATGGTGCTTTGCGGCCATATTGGCATCTTTACTATCAATACCACCCCAATACCAATATCCTGGACAAAACGGTGGAGATGTGGTTCAATGGCAACGATATGCCCTATGTGCGACGCAATGTCTTCACCTGGCTCAGCGGAAATCAACCCACCCAAATCGATGAAAGCGTGATGGATAGATTTAGCCCATGGGGACTGATCCGCCACACTTTTGTGTATCACGACCTGGATCAAACATCCCATGCCTCATACCTGAAAAGCCTGATTTTTGGCTGGCCCTTCTATCTGGCTCCCGGGCTGCAACCCGTCATGCTGGTTGAGCAACGTGGCTTTGTGGAAGATCAAACAGGAATCCCGGAAAGGCATCGCTACTTCTTTGAATACAATGAAGCGAACGAACTGGCTTATCGCCGCCACTATGAACGGGATACAAATCCTCCCTGGTCGCAAACCAGAGAATATGTGTATGAACATGAGGACGGCTTGCAATCCCTGGTTACATATTATGATACCACTTCAAACAAGATTGGCTATATCCCCCGCACCAGAACCTTCAGTTACTACACCCAGGGGAGCAGTAACCCGGAGCCGGACACAGCGCCAGCCTCATTGGAACTCATGGTGAGCCCCAATCCCTTCAAAGACAACACTACGATCAGCTTCACCCTCTCACAACCCGCAGCAGTTAAGCTGCAAATTTTCAATATCAAGGTCAATTGGTCTTCGAGCAGATGCTTGCCGAAAGAGCCTCCGGGAAGTATCAGCTGGATTGGGATGGTAAGGACTCAAAAGGAACAAGGTGTGGCGGCGGAATCTATCTGTACAAAATCCAGTCCGGCAGATACAGCTCCGGTAAAAAGATGATCCTCCTACGCTGAATCATGATTCACATAGCCGATTATGGGTCGCTCAGAATGATTGGTGCCTATCGACTCAGCAGATCAATTTGTGATTTCAGAGCTGTGGCACAGATGGGTGCAGTATTGAGTTCCGAGCGATACTTCTCTAAAGATCCAGTTTCTCTGCTGCCTGCAAACGGAATCGGAAAGAACTCCCAGCTCAGGGAGATTAGCCTGTAAGCCTGTTCCAAGTGCTTTTAGAAGGGCTTCTTTACGTGTCCAGAGCTGATAGAAAGCCTTTTGAGCGGAACTCGCTGAGCAGATGAAGCTCCATTCCGCGAGGTTGAAATATGAGCGGAAATCCCTGATAACGATATCTGTGATTTCCTCGCAATCAATGCCCAGTGCATACTGAGAAGAGATCGCCAAAACAACCAGGCTGGCACTGTGGCTGATGCTGAATTCCAATCCGGGTAGATAAGGTTTGCCCAGAGCTGTGTAGCGAAGCTCCCGGATCAATCCCTGCATTCCATCTGCCTCCAAGGCATGCGCAAAAGCATTCTGCCCAGCATTAGCCTAAGCTTATCTTCATCTCTTCGAAAGGAATGCAACCTTGCTTGAGCTTGGGGATCAAGCAAATCAATCCATGTCCCAAGACTAACAAACTGCATGTCAGCACATAACAGTGATACACACGAATTCCGGTGTCAGAATAGTTGAC